>JAISBV010000073.1 GCA_031266025.1 Eubacteriales Family XIII. Incertae Sedis bacterium | reverse complement strand
CAGGGTCAGCAGATCGGAACTGTCGGCATCAGCGGCAACGCCACGGGCTATCACCTGCACTTTGAGGTCAGAATCAACGGGGCCTACCAAAATCCTCTGAATTATTTCTAACTTTGGCTCTACTCAAAACCTGAATTTTGTGATACAATGATTGATGGGCAGGTGTGAACCTGCCCATTTGGGTATGCACGGTAACGATTTGATAAAGGCGGAGAAATGAAGATATATAACACATTGACGCGTAAAAAAGAGGAATTTGTCCCGATCGACGAAAACGAGATAACGATATACGTATGCGGGCCCACGGTTTACAATTTTTTCCATATTGGGAATGCGCGGCCCTTTGTGGTCTTCGATACGCTCAGGAAATATCTCGAATACAGCGGCCGGCGCGTAAAATTCGTTCAGAACTTCACCGACGTCGACGATAAGATTATCAACAGGGCCCGCGAGGAGGGGATCGGCGCCTCGGAAGTCAGCGAAAAGTACATCGCGGAATATTATAAAGACGCCGCCGCCCTGCGGATCGGGCTTGCCTCCGTCCACCCCAAGGTTACGGACAATATGGACGACATAGTGCGTTTCGTGCGGACGTTGATTGACAACGGACACGCTTACGAGAGGGACGGCGATGTGTATTTCAGCACGCGAAAATTCCCCGAATACGGCAAGCTGTCGCGGCAGAATATAGAGGAACTCACGGCCGGCGCCCGCGTGGACGTGGATGAGCGCAAGGCCGATCCCTTGGATTTCGCGCTGTGGAAAAAGCGCAAGCTCGACGACGAACCCGCGTGGGAGTCCCCATGGGGGCTCGGCCGCCCCGGCTGGCATATAGAGTGCTCGGCCATGTCGAAGAAATATCTCGGCGAGACGATCGACATACACGCGGGCGGACAGGATCTCACGTTTCCGCATCATGAAAACGAGATCGCGCAGTCCGAATCCGCGAACGGCAAGCCATTCGCGCGTTATTGGATGCACAACGGCTATATCACGATCGACGATGAGAAGATGTCCAAATCCAAGGGCAATTTCTTTACGGTCAGGGATATACTCGAGGATTACGACGGGGAGACGATACGCTTCTTCCTGCTATCGGGCCATTACAGAAATCCCATCAATTTCAGCCGCGATATGATGGAGCAGGCCAAGGCGGGACTCGCGCGCATGCGCAACGCCGAGAGTACGCTCAGGCATCTTATCGCCTCCGGCGCGGAATCCGGCGGCTTAAGCGCTTCCGATGAAGCCGCGCTCGCGGAGATGGACGTATTCCGGGAGAAGTTCAAAAGCGCCATGGACGACGATCTGAACACGGCGGACGCAATCAGCGCGATATTCGAGCTCGTTTCGGCGATCAACACGGCCGTAAAGGACGGCGCAGAAACAGCTTTTGCCGAACGCTGTCTCGCGCTTTTGTCCGAGCTTTCCGGCGTGCTCGGCCTGCTTAGGGACGCCGGTGAAACGCCGCCCGCGGATGACGACGAAATCGCGGCGCTCATCGAGGAACGCCGTCTCGCGCGGCAGACCAAGGATTTCGCGCGCGCCGATGAAATAAGGGATATTTTAAAGGAAAAGGGGATAACGTTAAAGGATACGCCGCAGGGCGTGCAGATCATTCGCGAGCGCTGATTCGTTGATATAGTTAGTTACTGCTCAAAAGTTAAATCAGGACTACTCAAACGCCGCGTCAGTTTTGCTCAGGCCGGGTTCTGAGAGGGAATTTGGCTCACCGGAGCGTACTCGAAGTTACGTGAGGAAGACAAATTTCCTATCAGGTTCCGGAATGGGCAAAAATCACGTGGGGTTTGAGTAGTTACATATTATGAAATCTCATTTTAAATCAGTAAAATTAAACTACATGTTCATGAGCCTGGTCGTATGCCTGTGGGGGCTTGAATTTATCGTCGCGAAAAGAGCGCTTGATGAATTCGATCCCATGTCCCTCGTATTCATGAAATACGGCGTGGCTTTCATCGTATTGTTTATTATCAAGCTCATCGTCGATCGCAGGATAATTATCAAGAGGAAGCATATCGTTCCGATGTTCGTGTGTTCGCTGTTCGGCGACGTAATCTACTATACCACGGAATATCAAGCGCTGTCGTACATATCGGTGGCCGTTCTGACGATCATCCTCTCTTTTGTGCCGCTGCTGTCCATATTGATCGAATGGGGCGTCTTCGGCAGGCGGCCGAGCCTGTTCATGATCGTCGGCGTCGTTGCCTGCGTTTTCGGCATTGCTCTGGTTATCGGCGTCGATTTGAGTCAATTGCGCGGCGAAGCCATCGGTTACATACTCGGCGGAATCGCTGTCGTGGCGTGGAACATGTACAATTTCTTCACCGAAAGGCTTACAAACGATTTCAGCGTATTGGATCTGACGCTGTATCAGAACGTCTGCACTTTGATTCTCCTGTCGCCGTACATCGTGACCCATCCTCTCGCACTCGCTTCCGCGACGCCGGCGGCGATAGGCGGGACGATATATCTCGGCACAGTGAGCTGCGCCTTGTGCTTTTTTATATACGTCAACGCGATTTCCGTACTCGGCGCGACGCCTTGCGCGCTGTTTTCAACGTTTATGCCCGTGACGGCGGCCTTTTTCGGCTTTATAATACTGAAGGAATCGCTGACGCCCTTGCAGCTTTTCGGAGGCGTGATCGTCATAGCTTCGGCCTGTTTGGTCTTGCGTCAAAAGAGCCGGGTGTGCGCGCGCGCGAGCACGGGCGCCGGTGCGAGCGCATGAGACGCGGCGCCGCCGCCGGCGTGCTGCGGATTGCGATATGCGCCGCGCTTATCTGCGTGACGCTCTTTTCGTTGGCGGCGTCCTACAATTTCAGCGATCTGAACAAATCATTGCGTATGCAGATCGACGTCCTGAACGGACTGCTCACAAGGCAGCAGGCGGAGATATCCCGCCTGAACGATATGATTGCCAAGGACGCGAATTTGACCGAGGGTTCATCCGCTGAGTTGCCCGCGCCCGCCGGAGAAGAAACGCTTCCGGACGTCACGGGCGTATGGGAACCGGCGCCGCCCAAGCTTTGGAGCGAACACAAATATTACCATGAACTCTATCCTTCGCTCTATACCGCGCGCCCCGAGCGCCGTTTTACCCGCGATAAAACGGTTTATCTCACATTTGACGACGGGCCTACCATATATACCGAACGCGTATTGGATATATTAAATGAAGAGGGCGTTGAGGGGAGTTTTTTTGTAGTAGGCAATTCAGTCGCCCGTCTCGGCGAGATCGGCGAAGCCTTGCTTTCCCGCATGGCCGACGAGGGGCACACGATAGGCGTACATTGCAATGTGCATGTATACAATCAAGTGTACGCGTCGATAGAGGCTTTTCTTGAAGATTTCAACGCGGCTTACACATTGATTCGCGAGGTTACGGGCGTGAGCGCTGACATTTTTCGCTTTCCGGGCGGCAGTGTCAACAACTACAACAGCAAAATAAGGACGGATTTGATCGATGAAATGACGCGCCGCGGTTTTACATATTACGATTGGAACGCTTCTACGGGTGACACTTCCGGTAATGTAACCGAAGATTCGGCGTGGCGCAACGCTACCGTGCACGCGGGCAAGGTCAATCGCGTCATAATACTGATGCACGATACGAGGGAAGCCGCGGTACGGGCTTTGCCGCGCATCATAGATACATACAGGAGCATGGGTTACAGCTTTGCGAAACTTACAAATATTGATAAACCCATTGAGCTGTAACGCTCACGCCCGGTCGAGCAGTTACCAATACGGAGCGGTAATGAGGGATGAAATGCTGTACACCAATACATCCATGCTTGCCTTCGTAGGCGACGCGGCCTATGAGCTTTGCGTCCGCTTGCGTGTTTCTGCTTCCGGCGCGTTTCACAGCGAGCGTCTTCACAGGGATGCCACGCGTTATGTGCGCGCTTCGGCGCAGGCTTCGGCGATAAAGGCTATGCTCGACGGTCTGCCGGAGGAAGAGCGGCGCTTGGTAAAGCGCGCCAGAAATAAACGCATAACCACGAAGCCCAAGAACGCCGATCCTGTGGATTACAAGTGGGCTACCGCGTTCGAAGCGCTGCTCGGTTATTATTGTTTGACGGAACAGAGCGAAAAGCTTGAAGCTGCGGCGAGCGCGGCGATGCGGATCATAGACATAGACGAAGCGATAAACCGGGAGGGAGGTGCGGCGGTGATATCAGAGTCGGCAGATAAAAGCCGTAACACGGGCCTTGGCGGCGGCGTAACGGCGATAGCGGCCGCAGACGCGCGTTGGGGGATAGGTTTTGAAGGCGGGCTGCTCGCGGATCTGCCCGGGGATCGGGCATATTTCAGGGAATGCACGCTGAACAAGACCGTCGTCATGGGGCGCAAGACGCTAAAAAGTCTGCCGGGCGGCAAACCTTTGCCCTCGCGCACAAATATCGTGCTGTCGCGAAATGCTTTGTTTCGTGCGGACTGCGAGGTTTTTTCATCGTTTGACGACTGTGCTTCCCGTCTTGAGTCCGTGGATTCCTCGCTTGTATATATCGCGGGCGGCGCGGAGATATACGCGCTGTTTCTGCCTTATTGCGACGAATGCCTGATAACGAAGATAGACGCGGTTTTGCCGGCTGACAGCTTTTTCCCGAATTTGGACGCGGACGGCGCGTTCGAGCGCGTTTGGGAGAGCGAGCCGCAAAGCGAGAACGGATTCACATATCGTTTCACCCGCTATGTGCGAAAAGACGCGCGCGCGGCAGGGATGGGCATCGGCTATGAATAAGATCATAGGAAGAAATCCCGTGCTCGAAGCCCTGCGCGCGGGACGCGGTTTCGACCGTCTGCTCGTGCAAAAGGGCGCGGGCGGGTCTATACAGAGGATTATAGACTTGGCTCGTGAAAGCGGCGTCGCGGTCAGTTTCGCGGAGAAAAACGCGATAGACAGGGAGGCCGGCGCGGGCGGCGCGCATCAGGGCGTCGTGGCTTTTGTTTCGGAATACAAATACGCGGATTTGGACGATATTCTCGGACGCGCGTTTGAGCGCGGCGAGCCGCCGTTCGTCGTTGTGCTTGACGGGATAGAAGATCCGAGAAACCTCGGCGCGATCATAAGGACGGCGGAAGCCGCCGGAGTTCACGGCGTCGTTATACCGGGGCGGCGAGCCGCTCACGTCAGCGAAACCGTCTCCAAGGTTTCGGCCGGCGCCGCAGAATACATAGCCGTGGCGCGGGTTTCCAATACGACGGCGGCTTTGCGTCGGCTCAAAGACGCGGGACTTTGGATCATTGCTCTCGACATGGCCGGGGAGAGCTGCTTTGAGCGGGATATGACCGGAGGCGTTGCGCTCGTGATAGGGAGCGAAGGCGGCGGACTCGGGCGCTTGGTTCGAGAAAACTGTGATTTTACCGTTTCCGTGCCTATGTACGGTTCTGTGGCGTCGCTGAACGCCTCAAGCGCGGCGGCGATAGCCATTTATGAGATCAGACGGCAGCGTCGGGGCTGACGCCGTCGTTCAGATCATTGCGTTATAACGCGAATATATGCTCATGACCTTGATTTTTCAACGACCATGAGCCGTTTTTCTTTTTTGTGGAAACTCTGCATCGTCTTTTGACTGTGCTCATATAATAAAAACCTACTCGGGCGGCCACTATTTTATGTGCGTATCGCACAACACTATGCCGTTGACAACATTAGCCGGATTATCATATAATTTTTGCAGCGGTGTCCGTACTTCGGTATAGAGGTGTTCTTATGAGTGTTGATAGCCTCAATTTTCTTGAGAAGCCCGGCGCCGGTTACACGATAAACGCATATCTCAAATCTTCCGGAATTCATGAATTCGTGCAAATGTTCTCGGATATCGTTGGGAACCCTGTGGTAGTTGTCGATAATTCATATAAAATCCTTGCTTATTCCCGAATAGACGGTTTGGACGACGAGCCGTGGAGGAAATCCATTGATAACGGATACTACAGCGACGATATCATTGAGGAGATACTGAGTAAATACCGAATAGACGATATCGGAAGAAAAGATAACAATCCCTTTTTTCGTTTTTTTGAAAGAAGCAAGTACAAAAGAATCGTAAGCAAATTGGTGAGCGGCGAAGAGCTTATGGGCTCTATAGCGGTACTGTGCGTGGAAGAAGGGAAGATTGATGTGCAAGGCGTCCTTCCTCTGGCCAGCGACTTGGCGGCCAAATTTGTAGCGCACGGCAGGGACGGTTTCAGCCTGAGCGGCAACTACAGCTATGAGGCCGTGCTCATAGATTTACTGCTTGGAAATGTCAAAAGCGAGTTGCAAATGCGTAACAGAATAATCGCGACGCAGCTTGAAAAGGCAAACTGCTTTCAGCTTCTTACCATCCCGATCATAGCGCATAACGTCATAGCGGCAAGGAACATCAAGGACAACTGCGAACGGCTTTTCCCTCATTGTTGGGTTATATACTATGACAATCACATACATATACTCCGAATATCGCAAGGGTTCATAGCAAGAAGCGATTTCATAAATAAAAAAATAGAGGAGCTTGTCAACAGATACTCGTCGCGGATAAGTATAAGCGAACCGCTTTCGGATCTTTTTAAACTTCCTGTGCATTACAGAAGGAATCTCCGCGCTCTCATGATATCGAACATGTTGGATGATCACAATGTGCTTTTGCATTATGATTCGTACAGATTTATAGATATGGCCCTGAAATCCGTTGATTACGATATTGATGAGTTGGATTCACGCGCGTCCGAGAAGGTGATACGCATACGGGATCATGACAAAGAGCACGGCAGCGATTATTTCCGAACTTTATATATATTCCTTCTCTCGGGCAAAAGCCATTCGGCGACGGCGGCAAAGCTGTTCACTCACAGAAATACGGTTTTTTACAGAATGACTAAGCTCAAGGAACGCTTCGACATATGTCTTGACGACATGGATGAATACTTCCAAGTGCTTTACTCTTGCATACTTATGACCTATAAAGACAGGATGTCGGCAAAATCCAACGAATAACAGCCGTATTTCACTGCGGATCCGAGAAATTCCATGAAAGCGTTAAAGGGCGTTCTGCTGTATTTTTTGCAAAACGCCCCTTGTGTGCTTGCCTATAAACCTCTTTGGATATAAATCTGTTTGGCTGTAAAAATAGTGTCTGCTATACCGTGATCCGGCTGCAGGATCAATATTTTTACTTGAAATAGCGATTCAAGAGTCCGTTGAACGCGCAGCCGTGGCGCGCTTCGTCTTTGGCCATCTCATGAACGGTATCGTGAATGGCGTCGTAGCCGAGTTCTTTTGCGCGCGACGCGATTTTCTTCTTGGCTTCGGTGGCGCCGTGCTCGGCGTCGACGCGCAGCTGCAAATTCTTCTTAGTATCGGCAAAGACTACCTCGCCCAAAAGCTCGGCGAATTTTGCCGCGTGCTCGGCTTCCTCGAACGCTATCCGCTTGTATGCTTCCGCCACCTCCGGATAACCTTCTCTGTCGGCCTGACGGCTCATCGCCAGATACATGCCAACCTCGGAACATTCGCCGTTAAAATGATCGCGCAAGCCCTGCAAAACTTCCGCGTCGACATCCTTGGCTACGCCAATGCGATGTTCATCGGCCCATACAAGGGCGCCCTCCGTTTTTTTCTCGAACTTCGAAGCGTCCGCCTTGCAAAGCGGGCATTGTGCGGGCGGAGCGTTCCCTTCGTGCGTGTAACCGCATACTGTGCATACATATTTTGCCATAATTAATTCCTCCTCAACTTAGGCTGTGTCAGTGCCTTCCACTGCCTCAACAACAATGTTACACTGTATATATTATATGCGATCCGCGAAACAATCCGGCGGTTCGCGTATAAACAAGAAATTTGACGCGACTTGCGGGTTATACTGACGAGCATTTGAATTTCAAATCGCTCACGAGTATAAATCTATATTTGCGTTTTCGCCGCGCAGCTTGGGCAAAGACCCCATACGAGAACATCTTTTCGCTTAACGAGAAAGCCCTCAAGCTCGAATGTCCCGTCCGAATGCGCTATATCGAAATCGTAAAGCGCGCCGCAGCTATCGCAGCAGAAATGTCCGTGATCCTCGACAGCGGCGTCATAGCGCAGCTCGTCGCCGTTCACCGTCAGGGGACGGACAAGCCCCGCCCGTTCAAGCGCCGAAAGGCTGTTGTAGACCGAGGCGCGCGAAAGGCTCGGAAGCTCGGGTCTGAGCGCCTTGTATATGCGGTCAGCCGTGGGATGATTGCGATGTTTTTCCAAGTAACGCAGAACATATATGCGTACGCTGGAAGGACGCAATCCCGCGTCGCGTATCTTCCTATCCAATTGTTCGTTTGAATAAGCGAAAGCTTGCATTTTATACTCCGAATAAATTTATAATTGTTATAAATTTATAATAACACAAAATAGAATATTGTCAATAGGTTTTTTTAATCGGAACAAAAACTCGATCAAAAAAAGGCGCTCTGCGGAAATAGCCGCAGAACGCCCCTGTCGGTCGCATATGCCCGTGCCCGGCAGTCATGTCAGGCCGGGGCGTCGGGCGGCGCTATACTGTAAGCTTCAGAAGCTTTGCCAAATTGTCGCCGAGAAAGCCCTTTTTGCTGCTTTCGGGGATATCAAGCGAATCCAAGGTGTTGATATAGTATTTCAAATCTCGCCCGTCGTGTATCTCATAAGGATAGTCCGTTCCCCACAGCAGATGATCGTGCCGCGCGGCTTTGAACGCCATTTCGGTGATAATTGGCCATCCTCCCGAACCGGCGCCGTCGATATAAAGTTTGTCGAACAACTCGTTGAAAACTTTCGTATATCCCAATTCCTCCGATTCAAGCGGGGATTTTGCCAAATTTTTGTACCGCTCCTGTGCGGGAGGCAGTCCGAGCGCGTCCCAAGGTTCAAAGAAATTGCACATGCGTCCCTTGAGAGCGAACGTTGCGCCGCCGAAATGGGGCAGCACGAATTTCAGATCGGGATAGCTCGGAAAAATGTCATAGATCACCCTCAAAGCGGCCTTTGCCGAATCCAAGCCGCGCCCAAGCGTTCTGTTTATTGTACACTCAAGCTCCATGCCGAAAGGTTTCAGATGCGGATGCAAGAAAATCGGTATATCAAGCTCAAGCGCTTTTTGATATATCGGAAACATGCGTTCCCTGTTGCTCAGATTGATTTCGGGCGACAGTGACGTTAGCATTGTGATCGCCGGAAACTTTAAGGTTTTTATCTGATATTCGATCTCGGCAAGCGCACTTTCGGTATTGTCTTGAGGAAAACAGCCCGCTATTATAAAGCGATTTGGATATTTCACGGCGATCTCGGCGAAACCCTCGTTTATTTCGCGGCAGATATCTTTCCCCATCAAATTGCCGAACTGTGACATGGATAACAGCGCCATATCCACGCCGGCTTCATCCATGGCTTGCAGATGTTCTTCGATCAGACAAAGTCTCGGCGCGAATACAAAATCGTTGTCTTTTATGAAAACACGCTTGGGCGGAAGTGAAGGATCATGGAATTTTTCGAATACATTTCTTGGCATTGCGTGATGCTGCGCATCTATAATCATTTTACATTCCTTCCTATGGACGATTCCTTGGCATAATACATAAAAATATCGGCTCACTGTTGTTGTGTATTTCGCCTAACATATCGTTGGGCGTTATACGCCGATCAGACAGGCGCATAAGGGAACAGGAAATTGCTCCAATAATATACAAACAAAGTAGTAAACGGGATTGACAGCAAGCACTGTACCACGCCGACGCGGACAAATTCCGTTATGCGTATGCCGCCGCTGCCGTAAGCTATCGCCATTTGCGGCGCGGCTATGGGAAGAGCGTATGACATTTGGGCGGCCATGGCGATAGAAAAGGCCAAAGCGACCGGATTAAGCCCGCTTGCCATCGCAACCGGTACGCTGACGGTCGTAACGATGCTTATGGCCGGCACATTTGATATGAATTGCGTTATGAATGTAGCGAGAAGCACAAAACCCAATACGATGAGTATCTGCGGCGCGCCGTCGAAGACTCCCGACAGCCTTCCGGCCATCCATCCGATCAGTCTCACGCCTTCCGCGTTCATAGCGCCGCCAAGCAGGAAACCGGTCGTCACTATCACAATCACGCCCCAGTTGACGCTGCGCTCGGCCTGCGTCCAATTTGTGGCGAATTTCCGCGCTTTCCAGTCTATGGGGATCAAAAAGGCAAGGATTGCCACAAATACAGAGACGACGGACGCGTTCAAAAGCGTATCGAACAAAGTCGTAATCTCCGCGTTATTTCCGAAAAACGCGGCGACGAAGCTCGGTATCAGCCATAGGATTATTGCCAGTATAACCAAGAATATCGAAATTTTCTCACCCCTGTTCAAGGGGCCCAATTCCTCGTACGCCTTTATAGAATATTGCCGCGCCGCAGTCATATCGATCTCCGTCACCTTGAATATCTTGCGGAAATAAATCAGCGTAACCACAAGTATTATGGCTGCGAAAGGCAGTCCGACCATAACCCAGTCGGCGAAACGTATATTGTAGCCGATAAGGGAGAGCATAAGGCCCATAGATAAGAAATTCGTATTGGGCGCTCCTATGGGCGTCGCCAGTCCGCCCGCCTGCGCGCCGAACGCGGAGCTGAATTTCAGGGCCTTTGAGTAAGGATGACCTTCTTCTATACCCATGGCTTCACACATGCCGGCCGCGATCATCAAAAACAGCATAGTGGCGGGTATATTAGACATGAACGCCGATATTATTCCCATGGCGACCAAGAATACGGACATGAGTGAAGAGGCGCTGCGCGTGGCGGTTTTCCTCGACAGAAGCCACAGCGCTATGCGCTTGGCAAAGCCGTGCTGAATCATTACGCCGACAAAAATAAAAATGCCTATCATAAGAAAATTATTGGAATGTCCCAGATACGCGAATACGGCGTCAGGCGGCATGATGCCCATGAACGGCAGTAAGATAAAAGGAATGAGTCCGGACGCGGGAATAGGTATGGGTTCGCACACCCACCATATTATGGTCCAAGCGGTGATTCCGAGAACCTCCTGCGCCGCAAAACTCATACCGCCCGGCGTGGGCATTATGAATACAAGAAATATGAACGCTAAAGGTCCCAGCCATAATCCTACAGTTCGTTTGCCCTTTTCGAATTTTGCTTCAACCGGCGTGAGGCTCAGTTCCTCGAAGCTTTTCCATCCGCTGCTCGTTGGGGGGGGGTACTTTTTTCTGTGCTCATCTTGCTATACTCCTTTGTTCTCGCAAATAAGCAATGCCGACTTGTTGTAAATTTTTTACAACAAGTCGGCATATGCCGTGTCTATTTCAGCATATCCGCCGGAAGTTCGAGCTTCGCGTCCGTCGGTATATCGGGATATTTTCCGGTATAGACTGTGGTGAGATACACGCCGTCGCCCGCTTCGTTCAGCTTCCATTGACCGGCCACGATCGGCGTAACGGAAATCAGGGTTTCCGAATCGTATTTGATGGGCCCGTTGACAGTTTCAAGATCCGTCTCGGCAAGGGCCGCGCGGATTTTCTCCGGATCGAGCGAGGCCGCGCGCGTGAGCGCGTCAACCGCGATTTCTATGCCGGAATACTTGTCGCCGAGGTTGGACGACCAAGGAACGTTTTGGGTCGCCTCGTATGTTTCAACTATTTCCGCGCAGCTTGATCCGTCAATTGATGATTTGAACGGGAACGCCGGGCCCCACCAGACTTCGTTTGTAAGGCCGGCCGCGATTTCGGGCGGATTGGAGTTCGCGTCCGCCGGGAACAGGAACGCGCGGCCCATCGTTACAAGATCATATTGCAGTTCCTGCTGCTTTGCCTGAGACGAGAAGGACGTGAAATCCGGCGCTACGTCGTCGCCGACGATTATCTGAACTTTGTCGGTCTTGAATTTGTTAATGATCGCCGTCCAGTCCTGGTTGCCTATCGGATATTGGCCGGGATCGGAAATAACAAAACCTTCCCTTTCGCACAGCGCGGTGGCCTTGCCCGCCCACGCGAGACCGTCCGAATCGTTCGGGAACAGGAATCCGATCACGCTTCCGGGGCCGTAGCCCAATTCTTTCCACATGCCGACGAAATTGTCAAGCGCGTCGTCCACATCCCAGAACGAGTGGAATACCCAATTGTAAGGCCCGGCTTCCTGCAGCGGCCCCGTGGGACATCCGTTGGATATAGTCGGTATGCCGAATTGTTCCCCCAAAATAGCCACGGGAACCGTCGTATTCGGCGTATGGCGGGCAAGCAAAATGTCCACATCCTCATTTTCGATAAGCTGCCTGGTCACTTCGGACGCCTTTGTCGGATCGCTCTCCGTGTCCACCACAAAGATTTTCAAGGGTATCTTTTTGTCGTATTCCTCAATATATATGCCGCCCTGCGCGTTCACCGCCTGAACTGCAAGCTCTTCCATATAGGGCGTGCCTATGCCGAAGCCCGCTATATTACCTGTGATAGGGGTCGGAACGCCGATCTTGATAAACTCGGGGGCGTCTCCGGCCGCGCCGGTCGCCGCTTCGGTTTCGGCGCCGCCGGCCGCGGAATCGTCACCGCCGCCGTTTCCGCCTCCGCCGCACGCGGAAAGGGCAAAGATCATGGTCAAGGACAATAACAAAACAAAAATCCTTTTAAACGTCATTTTTTCCTCCGTTTCGCCGCCGAGCGGCAACACAAGTCCTACCCAAGAAATAAAACCGTCTTTCCCGCCGGCCTTTCCTCCTTTTTCGTGGCGGGGATTCTGCGTCATCAATGAGAAACTATAATATTGCTATTGTTGTTTACAGTAAAACATAGCAATTAATGAGAGCAACGTCATTTATCCTCAAGGTTTTTTTCCACGGAAGCGATTTTATCGCGAACCAATTCTTCCGAAACAAATACCTGTCCGCATACGGGGCAGCGCGGCAGCTCGGCAAAAAAGTTATGGGCAAGGTACGAGAAAGAGGTTCTGCTTTTTACCAAGGCGACATTGCATTTGCAACATATCAGCGAGGGATCGTCATTCATGCTTGCACCGGTGCAGCCTATCGGCTGCCACAAATAAATTTATGAAACGAAGTTTTATACTTCTTCCTGTATTTGCAAACGATGACTGTATATGTTCACAAGGCGAAACATTGCGCCGGTCGTGCGGTCGTCGTTTTTTTGTATCGGCGTGTAAATGACCCAGTACGTGATGATACCGATCTGCCTGTGAGCGATGAACCGGCCGGTTTCGGAATCCAATAACTTTGTATTATTGTTCTCACACCACGAAATGGTTTCCTTAACGTCGTTTTCCGATATGAGCGCCCGTTCCATTTTTGCATAAAGCTCTGCCGGAATTTCCGTATTAAACGCGATTGCGCGTTCTTCTTGAGTATTTGAACCCGAATAGCCGAACATTTTGATCAATTCCGATTTTAAGATTCTTCTGTTTTGGCTTCGCTGCGAGAGCACCGGCGCGGTTCTGTGTCCGTCATGAACAGAAAAGACTTCATCCAAGATATGCGAACATTCTTTTCCGTTCATTGAAAAAGCGTCTCTGCAATTTGAACAGTAAGCCACATAGGGATTGTCCGTCTCATTTATGCGTTCAAAGACAATTCTTTTGAACAGATCCGGGTTGGACGGATATATATGCCCGCCGACTCCGCAGCAAGAGGCCTTTTCTCCGTGAAGCCGCAATTCTTCGATTTGGAAGCCGCGTCTCTCAAGCAGTCTGCGCACGGCCGGGCGTACGTCAATATTTGTTCGCGCGGAGCACGGATCATAGACGCAAACCGTACCGGCGTTCGGCGATTTGTCCGGCGTCCGATTCTCGGCGGTTTCTGCGGCGTCTATACGCTCATAGAGGGAAACAGCGTCTATTTCAGGCAAATAATCCGTAAAAATGCGCATACAGGTCATGCAGGCGAAAATCATAACGGGCCGCCCCATACTCACCCATGTTTTACGAATACCGCAGAGTATGCCGTCTCTTAGCTCTTCGATCCCGGCCCATTCCGAAGGAACGCCGCAACATGTCAACAGTAAACCCGTTGACGAATCCTCGCGTAACAGGAACTCATAAGAACGTATCACATAATCGGGCGAAGACGCGCCCAGCTGGCATCCCGGGAAAAAGAGACGGCGGCAGGCGCCGCGCGTCGGCGCGTCGTCTTTATCAAGTGTAAAGTCCTCCGCCGGATCGCCGGGCCTTATCAAGAGAGCCGCCGCGCGGGACAGCGCGAATTCCATGTCCCGCAGATAGAAATCATGGAAAGCGGGGGGCATACCGCCGTCCAAGAACAAATCTCTGCGGCCCTCAAGCAGACACTCGCCGATCCTGACGTTATTCGGACACGACTCACGGCATAAGCCGCACTGATTGCACGCGTTCATTAAACGGGTGGCGACGCGCCGCGTCTGCTGCTCTACTTTATTTAACGTCGCCGTAACATCTATTGCTACCCGTTTGGGGCTGCGTTTGGCTTCCTGCAGCATCGGGCAGACGTCCGTACATTCCGTGCACTCGCAGCCCAAACAGCGCTCGGCCTCCTGTACGCAATCCTCGCGTGTTTCGCAGCCGACATAAGGCGCCGGACGCAGAGGTCTGTAATAGTCCGCGTTGACCGGCCATACGGCAAAAGTATCGGGTATGCCGTCCGTCGCGCCGGTCTGCAGGTATTTTTCTATCGAATGAGAGGCTCGCGCTCCGTGTTCGATCGCGTATACGCCGGACGAGCCCGCAAGTCCGCCTCCCAAAAACACACCCGGATATTCCGTGCTTAACGAATCGCGGTTCAGACCCTTTGACAGACCGAAATCAGCGCCGCCCTCTCCTGTCGCCACATAGACGGCATCGGCTTCAAGCGCTTTAAGGTCAATCTCGTCGATACGCTTGCCGAGACAAAATTCAAGGCGAACGGCGTTAAAAGCCGCATCTATTTCACCTGTACAGACGTCGTCGGGGATTTTACCCCTTAATGAGCCGCCTACGTTTTCACGGGATTCGTAAAGCGTTACGCGGTAGTTGCGCGACGCTGTTTTGAGCGCGCACGTAAGTCCGCTCAGGCCGCCGCCTATGACGGCGACGCGGCCGTTTTTCGGCGGCATGTTGTACCGTATAGGCTTGCGATCCGAACTGAAGCGTATGCACGCTCTTTCTATCTCCGCCAGATTTACGGCGCCGTCGCCGCTTTTACGCACACACGCGTCGGCGCACGGCGCCGGGCAGATTCGGCTGACTATATCGGGGAACACGACCGCGTTACGGTATTCGCGGAACGCGCTGTTAAAATTCCCTCGGCGAATCTTTCCGAGAAACGCGGAGACGTCCAACTTAAAAGGGCACGCACAACGGCAGGGCGCGGGGTCTTCCCTAAAGCAGTTCTCCAAATATTTATTGAATTTCTCTAAGTCGCGCGTTTGTCCGGCTGCGACGCTCATTTGGGATCGGCCGCTAATTCGTCCAATTCATCGTACAGTTCGGAACCGAGAAAATACGCTTCGGGTTCCAAGCTTTCTCCTCGTTCTTTTGCAGCGAGCGCGGACAATATCTTTTCGGGCGTCGCCGGCAGGTCGTAGATGCGGATGCCCGCAGCGTCATATATCCCGTTTATGACGCACATATGATTCCCGGACTGAAACAGTTCCGAACAGCCCGCCGAGCCGAACGGCCCCTTCGGACGCGGATTCTCCGCGTAAAGGACGGTCATGTCGTCGGGAATGTCCAGTACAGTAGGTATACCGCAAGACGCGATATTGTTGTGCTTCGCGACGTCGTCATAGTCTTCGGTAAGCGCGTATCCGATTGTGTGAGAAATCCCGCCGTACGCCTGTCCGTCCACCGAAAGAATATTGCCGACCACGCCGACGTCTGCGGCGCAGGCAAGATGCAAAACCTTGACCTTGCCTGTGCGCACGTCTACTTCGACTTCCGCTATAAACACGCCGTACATATTCGTCTGCGTCGGATTCCCTTTACCTGTGTTCGGGTCAAGCATGACGAAGGTATCCGTCGTATCCGACGCGCCCAGATACCTTGTGGCTATGCCTTCGGCCTTCATCTCGTCATATGTCCTGTAAGAGCCGTCTTCCTTGCGCATGGCTTTCATGAGTTTTTCGGCGGCGTCGATTGTGGCGTTGCCCGCCATATAGTGAGAACGGCTGCCCGCGGCAATGCCGGTCACGGGGCATCTGTGGCTGTCGTTCATTACGAGACGGATTTGGTCGGGACGCAGGCTCAAGGGCGCGAGAGCCTTGTGGGTGAGCACAAGCGTGCCTATATCGCCGCCCTGCCCAAGATCCTCCCATGTATTAATACTTGAAACCGAACCGTCCGGATTCAATTCCAACTCGACTTCGGCGTGGTCGTCGCCGAGCGTCACATTAAAGCCGGCGCAGCATACGCCTACGCCGTGCGGCTTCATGGGGCTGCCGGACGTCTCGGCGCGTTTCCGGTAGTCCCTGTATAGGGGTTCCAGTTTTTCGAACAGTTCTTCCATCGGATATTCGGGATACGGATATTGATTTATGGTTTCGTCGCCGGGCTTTGCGACGTTTATGCGCCGAAACTCAAACGGATCCGCGCCCATTTTCGCGGCAAGCATATCCATGAGCGATTCGGAGCAGTGCTCCGCCTGACAGGAGCCGAATCCCCTGTAGGAAACGCCGAAATTGTGATTGGAACTCGCCATGCGGCCCAAGCCGCGCACATTCGGTATGTTGTAGGGGAAACCGCAGAAGCGAACAATCTTTTGCAGCATTTCGTGAGCCACTTCAGTATACGCGCCGTGATCCATACCTATGTCAAACTCGAGGGCGCTGATCTTGCCGTCCTCGTCGCAGGCCAATCGGCCGTTTGAATAGCTTGCGCAGCGTTTGCCGCTGAAATGCATGAATTCCTCATAGCTCATGGTGAGCGTCAGCGGCTCGTCAAACAGCATCTGGCATACCGCGATCAATCCGTAGCCGGCGCCGCATGTAGACCAACCGAAACTTGCGCCGCTTGGGTTTTCGATAATGCGGATTTTTTCGTAAGGCAATCCGATCCCGTTGGCCAAGCCGCGGCGATTCCATTCGATCGACATGGATTTGCAGAGCACCGTAAGGTTGCCGTCGCTGTCCCAATAGCTCTGCATACAGTCCCCTTCAATGGAGAGGTGAGGTTCGCGCGTCGTATGAAAACTGCCTTCAACAGAGCAGTATGATTCTTCGATCACGTCGTCGGCGGATTCGCCTTTCAAAACGGGCTGTTTTATGTATATATTGGGGGATTGCGCGTGTATGCGTATGGCGTCGGGAGCGACAGTCTCCAGAAAATTCATGTACTCGGGCAGCGGTTCAAGATCGACCTTTACCCGAGCGGCCGCGTTCCTTGCGTGTTCCTCCGTGTCGGCGACGACTATAGCGACTACATCTCCATAGCGCTTTATTACGTCGTCCACTAAAATTTTTCGCTCAAATCCGTTAAGCGTCGCGCGCGGATGAGCAACGGGGCTGACGTACAGATTGTCGCCTTTTACGTCTTTTGCCGTTACAACCCTGACGACCCCGGGCATTCTTTCCGCTTCGGAAGCGTCTATGCCCAAGACCGTGGCGTGAGACGTCGCTTTTGGCTGAACGACGGCCAAATGCAAAGTTTCCGGCGGCATCTTGTACTTTATGTCGTCGCCGTAATCCAATGTGCCGCACGCCTTTGAAAGCGCTGTTGGTCTGGGAAATTTTGTATTATATATAACGTCGGGATTTTCGGGATGTGTAATATCCCCCATCGTCTTTTCGCCGCGCAATACTTCTGCGGCGGACATAACCGCGTCGACGATCTGTTTGTAACCCGTACAGCGGCAGATATTGCGGTGCTTCATAAACCAGTCGCGCACGTCTTCCCGCGAAGGCGCCGCGTTTGTATCAAGCAGAGCTTTTGCCGAGACTATGAATCCGGGTGAGCAAAATCCGCACTGTATGCCGCCGAAAGTTATCATTGCCTGTTGGAGCGGATGCAGCGCGGCAGGCGTACCGAGCCCTTCGATTGTTGTTATTTTGCTGTATTCTTCCACATCCTTCATTTTTTTTGCACATGAACGGACGACTTTCCCGTTAAGTATCACGGAACAGGCGCCGCACACGCCTTTAGCGCATCCAACCTTTGTTCCCGTCAAACCCAACCTGCGGATTACTTCGGCCAATGTATCTTTTTCGGGATTGAAAATAAGGAATCTGTCCGCGCCGTTCAGGATAACGGTAATTCGTTGCAGTGCCATAAAAGCCCTCCTTAACCATTTTAGCAGAATGCTTTCAAAGATGCGGAAATCAAGAAAATCAAACCGAGACGTGATTTGTTTTACAGAATCGTGATTAAATTGTAACATTCCGCCATTATTCACGAAATGTGTCCAAACAATAAAAAGCCCGGCATTTTTCATCCGTTTTGTGTGCATAATGCACAGCGTTCTATGGCCCGCGCCCTGTCCGGCGGAGCGCTGCGGCCGCCGCAGCGCTCCGCCGGACAAACCCTTGAGCCGCAACATATATATGCGGCAGGCACATAAAATGCTGTAAGGGCGGATAAATCTTTATCAGTGAGACACATTTAAAAAAAATGCCGCAAGTGCTAAAATATTGACAATGTTTCAGTAAAATACTATCTGAAACGGCAAAAAAGCCCTTTGTGCGTTGTGAGACGGAGGTGAAGGATTATGCTTGGAAAAATTGGCTTGGAGGAGCATTTTGCTATTGCCGAAACGCTTGGCGATTCGGAAAAATTCCATCCGCCGGGCGTGTGGCCCGCGCTTTCGAGAAATCTTTTGGATTTGATGGAGATTCGTTTGCGCGAAATGGACGAAAACGGTATGGACATGATGATATTGTCTTTAAACTCGCCCGCGATCCAAATGATCTATGAACCGCAAAAGGCCGTGGAAATCGCAAAAAAAGCAAACGATGAAATGGCGGAGGCCGTCGCAAGGAATCCAAAGAGGTTTCGCGGCTTTGCCGCGCTTCCGATGCAGGATCCCGACGCCGCCATTATGGAAATGCATCGCGCCGTAAAGGACTTGGGCTGCGTGGGCGTTCTTGTGAACGGTTATTCCCAGATAGGAAGCCCCGAAAAATACGTTTATTTGGACGACCCCATGTACCGTCCGTTTTGGGCTGAATTGGAAAAACTCGACGTACCGTTTTATAACCATCCAAGGGAACCGATGCCTTGCAACGATAAGCAGATAGAAGGGCATCCTTGGTTGGCGGGCGCCGCGTGGACGTTCGGAGTGGAAACCGCCGTACACACGCTGAGGCTTATGTGCAGCGGGCTGTTCGACGAATTTCCGAAATTGAAATACATATTGGGTCACCTCGGAGAGACGCTTCCGTTCTGTATTTGGCGGACTCAAAACAGGATAGAAAAGGAAGCGCGCGGCGTTCCCGCCAAGCGTCCGCTTCCCGAATATATGGCGAAAAACATGTGGCTTACCACAAGCGGGCAGTTCCGCACCGCGGCGCTCCTGAATACAATGATGGAATTCGGTTCGGACAGAATACTGTTTGCCACGGATTTCCCGTTCGAAGAAGTGAAAGACGCGTGCGACTGGTTTGACGCCTGCTCCGTAAGTGATAATGACCGCCTTAAAATAGGCAGGGAAAACAGTGTGAATCTGTTCAAACTTACGGGGCTGTAAGCGTAATGATGACGGAACAGCAAGCGTAATCGGCAATACCTGCGGAAAATTCAGATTTGGAGGGTATGCGTAATGATCAGCAATATTAAAAAACCGGTTTTTTTGATTTTAGCGGCAATACTTATCGTTTTTCTCACAACGGCCTGCGGCGGCGACGCCGGCGATTCGGCTTCTGCGGAAGCGTCGGCTGACGGAACCGAGAACACCCAAGAGACGGCGGCGCCGGTCGGGGATCCCGTTGAAATTCGTTTTGCCCATCTTTATACGACGGACGATTATCGCGGCAGGGCAATCCAATATTTCGCCGATTTGTGCAATGAAATGTCGGGCGGAACAATCAATATTTCAATATATCCGTCTCAGTCGCTTGTTACGTCGCAGAACGCCGTAAAGTCCGTCCAAACCGGCGTCGCCGACATGACTATGTCCGCGACGTCATGGTCGGTCGGTGAAATCAAAGACCTCGCGCCGTTGGACATACACGGCATATACGATCCCGAGTATTTTTTTGAAACATACGATGCCGTAAGACCTCTGTTAAATGAAATTTACGAGACTTACGCGAACCAGCACGTACTGTGGACTGTCGATGATACGGATACAATTTTCTATTTGACGGAGAAAAACGCGCGGCAGGTGCACGCTCCGGCGGATATCGCGGGATTGCGGATACGCGACCACGGCACATGGATAGGCAAGTCCATATCCGCGTGGGGCGCTTCCCCCATGACTGTCGTGCCGGCGGATTTGACGGTCGCTTTGGAACGGGGCACCGTTGACGGCGGTTATACGGGTTGGGGTTTTATACACACATACAGGGCGCATGAGTACGCCCCGTATATTACATTTACAGGCATAGGAAAATCCAGCTTCGATCCGGCAAGCATCAATTTGGATGTGTGGAATTCCATGTCTCCCGAACAGCAGGCGATCATGGAAGACGCGGGCCGTCAGGCTCAGGAACTCAGCAATGAGCTGCTCTCGGAGGATTTGGAAAAATTCCTCAATGAGGTGGATGATTTCGGCGGCGAGGTATATTATATGACGCCTGAGGAAACGCAGGTTTTTGTCGACGCGATCGCTCCTTTGATAGATGAGGCCTCCGCGCAGTGCACCGATCTTGGGAAGCAGCTGATTAACGCGCTTTTGGCGGCGCCGTCTCAGTACAGATAAAACTTATCTGCTCGGATTTTAGTGTTTCCGTAATAGTGGGAGACTCTGATGCTGTTAAAAAAAATTAACAAGCTGCTTGGCTATGCAGCCGGCGCGATGGTATTTATTGCCGCGTTTATCCTGCTGTATGACGTCGTCATGCGGTATTTTTTCAACGCGCCGTCGCTTTACGCCCCTTACGCCGCTCAATTCATGATACTCGGCATGGCGTTCGCGGGCACGTCTTACGCTCTGCAGGCGGAAGGGCACGTCAATGTGGAAATATTGGTAGACCGTCTGCGGCCGATACCGAGGAAAATATTACTTACAGTGGGGTACGTGCTTGCGCTGATCTACACGTTTTTTCTGATGAGAGCCTGCGCCGAGTATATGATAAGGGCCGCGCGGGAGAACTGGCTGGCTCAGGGAAATCTTCCCTTTCCATCGGCTATCCTGTACGGCGTGATGTTCGCGGGAAGCGCCCTGTTGATTCTGACATTTTTTCTAAAATTTGTTGAGCTGTGGCGCGGAAGCAAAAAGGAGGATGAATGATGCTTGTCACCATTATCATTCTGTTTTTTATTCTGCTCGTCATACTGTTTATCGGAACGCCTATTTCCTTTGGCATAGGGTTTCTCGGCGTCGCCGGCATCCTGATATTCCTGCCCAAGAGTATGCTGTCGCAATTGTGCCTTATAGCCTACAGCCAAGCGACCAGTTCGACCACGGTGATGATACCGCTGTTTATACTTATGGCCGAATTTCTCTCGAATTCGGATATGGCTGCGGATTTGTTTGAAGTGATAAGCAGGAGACTGAGGAGGATACCGGCCAATTTGGCTATAGCAAGCGTAGTGGCCAGCGCCATTTTTTCGGCTGTGTGCGGCTCGGCGCCCGCCACCGCCGCCACGCTGGGGCGGATAAGCATCCCCGCGATGCTGCGCAAAGGCTATAGGCCGTCTCTTGTCGCGGGCACGCAGGCTGCGGGAGGAAATCTCGGAATACTGATTCCGCCGTCCATAAATTTTATTATGTACGGGCTTGTAACGGAAACTTCGGTTGTAAAATTGTTTGTGGCGGGCGTATTGCCGGGGATACTTATCGCCGTTATGATGATTCTGTATATCCTCATACGCAACAAGCTGGACAAAGGGATGATCGCGCCTTTACAGGATGAGACGCCGAAGGATTATGAACTTGCAAACAAGCGCGTCGGATCCGATCTGATGACGGTAGCTCCTGTAGTAATATTGATCGTTTTGATTTTCGGAATTTTGTATTCCGGCGTTGCGACGGCTACGGAAAGCGCGTCTATAGGGGCGATAGGCGCCTTTGTTATAGTCCTGCTTCAAAGGCGCATGACAAAAACATGTATGAGGAAAACGCTGCTGAACACAACGTCCACATCATGCATGATTTTATTTTTGATGTTCGGCGGCTTGATTTTCGCCTTTTTTCTGACTGCGATCAACTTGCCGCAGCAGTTGTCTTCGTTCATCATCGACGCAAGCCCGAACCGTTGGGTTACATTTATTATCGTAAACATTATATTTTTGATACTCGGATGTTTTATGGATCCCTTAAGCATTATGCTGATAGTATTGCCTTTTGTTTTTCCTTTTATGACGGCTCTGGGCTTTGATCCTGTGTGGCTTGGTGTTATAATAACTGTAAACTGTGCCGTCGGCATGATTACTCCCCCTGTGGGAATGAATCTGTTCGTGCTGAAGGGGGTTTCGAATTTATCCATGGAACAGATAATAAGAGGCGTCGTTCCATATGTTGGGATTTTCTTACTCGCGATCGTGATTATTTCTGTATTTCCGGGTATCGCGACTTGGCTGCCAAACACAATGTGACGCCTTGTCAAAAAGAGTGGATGAAACCGGCGTGGGGTTTAAGTAATTAAGGAGGGAAGTATGAAGGTAAAGGCGGCAATAATACGTGAAAAGGGCGGTCGTTTTTTGATCGAAGACGCGGAGTTGGACGAGCCCAAGCAGGGAGAAATTCTCGTCAAGATTTCCGGCTGCGGCATATGCCACGCCGACATGGCGGCGCGGGATCAAGTGCATCCTTTGCGACTGCCGGCAGTGCTTGGGCACGAAGGATCGGGGATTATAGTCAAGACGGGCGACGGCGTACGCGAGCTCAAAACAGGGGATCATGTGATTTTGCACGCGTATTCGTGCGGGCGTTGTGAGCCGTGTCTGAAAGGTCATCCCGCCTACTGTCTGCGTCAGCACGGCGTGAATTTCGGCGGGGTGCATTCGGACGGAACGAGACGTCTTCGCGACGGCGCGGGTACGGAGCTTTCAACGTTTTTTAATCAGTCTTCTTTTGCCACGTACGCAGTGGCAAGCGAAAACAACGCCGTGAAAGTGGATGAAGATGTGGACATCGCGCTGCTTGGGCCTTTGGGCTGCGGCATACAGACGGGAGCGGGCGCCGTTATCAACAAGCTTCGTCCGCAGGTGGGGGATTCTTTCGTTGTGTTCGGCTGCGGCGCGGTCGGCATGAGCGCCGTCATGGCCGCAAAGGCGGCGGGATGTACGCCTATTATAGGCGTGGATATCGTCGGCTCTCGTTTGGAAACGGCGCTTGAGCTCGGCGCGAGCCATGTGATAAACAGCAGGGAAAACGCAAACGTGCATGATGAGATTATGAAAATCACGGAGGGCGGAGCGGATTTCAGTTTGGATACCTCAGCGCTCCCCTCCATGGTAATAGCCGGTCTCGAATGCCTGAAGCTTGGCGCCCGCGCCGCAGTCGTCGGCAGCTCGGGCGATGTTACGACGGGCATAAAACTCCAGGAAACCCTGATGGGCAGCGCCCGCTCTTTGGAAGGGGTCGTGCAGGGCGACTCCATCCCCAAACTCTTTCTTCCGCGTCTTATACGCCTTTACAAAGCGGGCATGTTTCCTTTTGACCGCCTGATCAAATTCTATGATTTCGACGAAATCAACGAAGCCGCGAGCGATTCCCGCAAAGGCGTAACAATTAAACCGGTACTCAGGCACTGTTAAAAAATAACCCATACAGCCTGCCTGTCTTTTTTTCGTCGGGCTTCGTTGCCTTTTTGTATCGAATCGGACGCGCGGACATCACACCGTCTCTTCAGCCCCTTGAGCAGTTGGCAGAATTTTATTACAGTTCAGAGGTATGTTGACGGGGTATGTAAATGGAGAATTGTTCATTCATTTTGTCATTCCGGGCTTGTCCCGGAATCTATAAAACAGTTAAGATGGATTCCGGGACAAGCCCGGAATGACGTTCGTTGGATTTTAACGATTTAATATTTTAGTTTTCAGCATACCTGTGAACTGTAACAGTGAAAAAAAGAAACGTGGGGGGACAAAGTAAATGAAACCATTGCCGGAGTAAATGCCGGGGAGTTGCATTAAGTTTTGCGGAAAATGGAAATCAAAGGAATTCAGGCGATAAAACGGAGCTGTTTGGGGAGA
>JAISBV010000116.1 GCA_031266025.1 Eubacteriales Family XIII. Incertae Sedis bacterium | reverse complement strand
TACGCTCTAAGGATCTGTCGGAAAATAACATATACATTTGACTTGCCCTTTTGTACCCCGGCCGTGTTGCCGGAACCCTTGAATACTACAAGTATTCGCGGAACCCGGCGCCTTGCCGGGACACAAAATTGCTGCGCTGACTGTACACTTTATTTTCCGACAGACCCTAAGTTATGCGGACAAAATTTCTTTTGATCTTCTTGAAGCTCGGGATAGGGGCGTATATGAGATATTCCAGACAAAATAAAATTCTGGAGCTGATCAACAGCCACGAAGTCGAAACGCAGGAAAAATTGGCGGAATTGCTGAAAAAAAACGGTTATGACGTTACGCAGGCCACCGTATCGAGGGATATAAAGGAGCTGCAGCTTGTCAAAACCATGACGCCCGCCGGCCGGTATAAATATACCGTGAGCGCGACACAGGAGCGATCCGTAACCGACCGTTTCGTCAAGATATTTCGCGAAACCGTACAATCCGTCGATCATTCCGGAAACATCATCGTGATCAAAACACTGTCAGGCTGCGCGAACGCGGCGGCTGAGGCCGTCGATTCGCTTAATTTCACAAATATACTCGGATCAATAGCGGGCGACAATACGCTTATGCTCGTCGCCGCCGAGAACGCCGATGTACCCGCCATAGCCGCCAGATTCAATGAAATGCGACGCTGAAACTATATGATTACGCATATCGGCATCCGCGATTTCGCGATAATATCGGAAATAGACGTCGACCTGCAAAGCGGTCTGTCCGTCATAACGGGAGAAACCGGCGCGGGCAAGTCCATCATCATAGAAGCTATCAGTCTCGCCTTGGGCAGCAGAGCCGATACGAGTATGATACGCGCCGGGCGCAGCAAAGCCGTCATACAGATTGCCGCCGAATCGCTAACGGACGCGGGCGACGTCGAAGAATATATTCTAACGCGTGAAATCAACGTCTCGGGCAAAAGCCCCGCAAAGATAAACGGCGAAACAGTCACACTCGCGCAGCTGTCGGAACTGGCCTCGCGTCTCGCCGATATCCACGGTCAGTACGACCAACACTCACTGTTTCGAACGGAAAATCACCTTGCGCTCATAGACGCGCACCACAGCCGGGATATAGGCCCCGTCAAGAAAAAGGTCGCCGACGCGTGGCGTGAATACGCAGACGTGAACCGAACGCTTTCGACCCTGCTTCAAAACGAAACGGCGTCAAAACGGCAGCAAGACTTTATGCGCTTCGAGCTCAACGAGATCACGCAAGCCGATCCGAAAGCGGGCGAGGACGCGGCGCTTCGCGAAAGTATCTCCATTCTGCAAAACAGCGAGTTGATTTACGAAAAGACGACGGCTGCGGCCGAAGCGCTCTATGACGGCGATTTCTCCGTTTTGGACGGACTCGGCGCGGCTTTGCGCGCCGTTCGGGAAATATCCGCCTATTCAAAAGATATTGACGATATAGCGCGGACGATCGCCGACTGCTACTATGCCGTCGAAGATATGGCGGGCGCGCTTAGGGGCTGCCGCGACCGCGCGGATTTCTCACCCGACGTATTGAACGCCGCCATATCGCGTCTGGATTTGCTCGAAAGACTCTGCGGCAAATACGGCGGTTCCGTGGAAAAGATGCTCGAATACAAAGAAACACTCGTCGCCGCTATAGCGGACACCGAGAACACAGACGAGCGCAAAGCCGCTCTGAGCGCGCGCCGCTCAGAATGCGAACACGCGCTTGTAAGAGCCTGCGAAGAACTTCACGCTCTGCGAAAAACCTCCGCGGACGAGCTCGAGCGGCGGATCAACGCCGAACTCACCGAATTGAACTTCAGCGGCGCCACCTTCGCCGCAGATATCAAGAACACAGGCGGAATCACGGAGCGGCTGTCGGAAAACGGCGCGGATACCGTTGAATTTCTCATATCGCCGAACAAAGGACAACCCTTGCTGCCGCTCGCGAAAATCGCGTCGGGCGGCGAGATGTCGCGTATGCTTCTTGCGTTCAAAGCCGTGCTCGGAGATTACGACAGGATACCGACGATGATCTTCGATGAGATAGACAGCGGCATAAGCGGCGTAACGGCCAGCATAGTCGGTGAAAAACTCATAAAGATGGCCGCCAGGCGTCAGATCATCTGCATCACGCATCTGCCGCAGATCGCGGCCTGCGGCGAACACCACTTCGCTATAAGAAAAAACTCGGACGACGAAAACACGCACACATCCGTAGAAGCCCTGAGCCGCGACGAGCGTATCCGCGAGATCGCGCGTCTGCTCGGCGGAGCCAATATCACGGAAACAACGCTTGAAAGCGCCCGCGAGCTTATTGAACTGTCCGCAAAGGGCGCCGCAAAAAAGTAAAACCGCTTAGACCGCGTCGGCATAAGCGATAATGCAGTGATAATGAAAAACGATAATGAAGCGAGACATATGTCTCGCTTCGCTGTTTTGTGCTATTCTATTGTGCTCTCTTCGGCCGAAGGTTTTTCTTCGTTTTCGACCGTATCCTGCGCCGGCGCGACTTCTTCCGCAGTAACTTCAGACTCTGCGGCGGCTTCTTCGGCCGGAGTTTCGGACTCCGCAGCGGCTTCTTCCGCGGGAGCTTCGGACTCCGCGGCGGCTTCTTCCGCGGGAGCTTCGGGCTCCGCGGCGACTTCTTCCGCGGGAGTCTCGGGCTCCGCAGCAACTTCTTCCGCGGGAGCCTCGGACTCCGCAGCGGCTTCTTCCGCGGGAGCTTCGGACTCTGCAGCAACTTCTTCTGCGGGAGCTTCGGACTCTGCAGCAACTTCTTCTGCGGGAGCTTCGGACTCCGCAGTGACTTCTTCCGCGGGAACTCCGCCGCCGGTTTCATCCATGTCGAAAACGGTGTCGAACTCGTCGCCCAACGCGTCTTGCCCGTCCGTATCCGCTTCTTTGTCCAATGTTTCCTTTATGCTGAGACTGATGCGTTTTCTGTTCTTGTCGATCTCAAGTATTTTGGCTGAGACCTGTTGACCGACGGAAAGCTCATCCGAGATATTGTTGACTCGTTTGAACGCGATCTCGGATATGTGAACGAGCCCGTCCAAGCCCGGTTCCAATTCCACGAACACGCCGTAATCCTTAATTTGAACGGCCCTGCCCTGAATGACTTGGCCGACGCAGTACTTCTCGTCGATGATGCTCCAAGGCTCAGGCCTGTTTTGCTTGTAACCGAGGGATATCTTCTCTTTTTCCCGTACAATGGAAAGTATCTTGACCGGAATCTGCTCGCCTATCTTCAAGACTTCCTGCGGATGCTTGAGCTTGCCCCAAGAAATCTCGGAAATATGAAGCAAACCGTCGACGCCGCCTATATCGACAAACGCGCCGTAATCGGTAAACCGCATGACCGTTCCTTCTATCACATCGCCGACACTGATGGATTCCCATATCTCCTGCAAGCGTTTCTGCCGCACTTCGGCCAGAACCGCTTTACGCGAAAACACGACCTTATTTCGCCGCTGATCCACCCGCGTAACACGTACAGTCAGCACCTTGCCTATAAACTCGTCGGCCTTTTCCACAAATCTGTCCGAGAGCTGCGAAAGGGGGATAAAGCCATATATCTCCTTGAACACCGCAATAACGCCGCCGTTGACTTCTTTTACTACCTTGACGTCAAGCGTGCTCTTATCTTCCAAGGCGCGATTGATATCCTCCCAATGCTCGTTGATGACAACTTTTTTCTTGGAAAGCAGGATGTTTCCGTCGCCGTCGTCGGTTTTCAGCACCTTGGCTTGCACCTCGTCGCCCTCTTTGAATAGATCGGGCAAGGTCTGTTCCGGCTCAAGTGCAATTTCATCCTTGGGAATAACGCCGTCCTTTTTGCACCCCAGATTGACGATGATGTCCCTGTTTGAAACCTGAATCACGATTCCGGTCACTATCTCCCCGTTTCGTGGAAGACGAAGAGACTTCTCGATTTCCTCCATGAAATCATCCATCGTTTCAGTGCTTTCAGTGTTAACTGTGTTAACTGTCATGTTGGCAATAACCTCCTTAATCATACGGTCAGGCGTCGATGCGCCCGCCGCAACCCCTATTGTATTACATTTTCGCAGCTCTTTCAATGGCAAATCGTTTATATTTTCAATAAAATGCGAATTTATGCAAGAGGCTTTGGCAATTTCAAACAATTTCTGTGTATTTGCACTGTTTTTACCGCCTATAACGAGCATTGCGTCCGCTTTTTCGGCTATTTCGCGGCAAGCATCCTGACGTTTGCGCGTGGCGTCGCAAATCGTGTTTCTTACATCGGCAATTCGGCCGGGAGACGACAGCCGAGCCGCAATCGTCTCAAAATCCGACTGTGCCGTCGTCGTCTGCGCGACAGCGAATACGGAGCTTCCCTCTACCCGCAACGCCTCCTCGGTGTTTTTCACGATCACGGCTTCGCCGCCGCACCACCCGTTTATACCCACGACTTCGGGGTGCAGCGCGTCGCCTATTATCACTACGGTCTTTCCCAAGGCGTGCGCGTCGCGCACCAGGCAGTGTATCCTCTTTACAAAAGGGCACGTCGCGTCGATTATTTCGAGACCCCTCGCGGCCGCGGCGCCGTAAAAAGACTCTGTCTCACCGTGCGAACGAATGATCAGCACGCCGCCGCTTTCCGTTTCGTCGAGATTTTCCGTGAAATGCAGACCCTTGAGCGCCAATTCGCGCATGACCGCTTCGTTGTGTATCAGCGGCCCGCAGGCGTACACATTGCGCCCGCCCGCGTTACGCAAAGCCTTCTCTGTCATTTTAAGGGTTCGCTTCACGCCGAAACAGTAGCCCGCGTGTTCGGCAAGCACGATACGAGGAAATCCTCGGCTCATATACAGTCGCAGAGCATATCCGCGCAGCACCAACATTGCAGGAATTGACAAAGCTGACTGTTCGTATTCTGATATCCCCTGTTGTAAGCGGCGTTGCGATAACCGCCTGTTTGCGACATGAGACTGTTCATGGCGCTTCGGTATTCGAAATTCGAAGGATCCATGGATATAGCCGTCTGAAGGCTCGTGACCGCGTCGTCGTACCAACCGCGCCGCAGATTCAGCATGGCGGTCAGAAAATGCCATTCCGCGTTTCGCACAGAACTCCTGCTCAGCATATCCTGTGCGCGTGAAAGATCGCCTCGGTCTATGGCGCTGCGCACATCCCGGAACTCGGGCGAAGATTTCCCGCCGTCGCTGCGTCCGTAAGATCCAGAGCTTTGGCTGCCCGCGCCGTAAGATGCGCCGCCCCCGTTATTCATCAGGTAATCATAGGCCTCGTTGATCTCTCGCAGCTTTTCCTCGGCCAAATCGTAAAGAGGATTGTCCTGATGCTTATCCGGATGGTATTTCTTGACCTGCGCCTTATAGGCGGCTTTGATCTCTTCCTTACTCGCGCCCTCTTTGATGCCGAGTATTTCGTAGGGGTTGTTCATATTCCTTTCCTTTTCTTGCCGTTTCCGCTCACGACCTCTTCCGTGCGCCTAAGCAGACCCATATACATGACATTTTCCAATATGTCCTTGTTTTTCTTGAGCGGCAGCAGAGCAGCTGTCTCCGCCGCTTCCGAAAGATAGAGCGTGGCGGAAAGCCGCACGCGCTCGGCTATGCGCTCACGAAACAACGCCGCGCTTTCACCCGCGTTTTCCGCCGATCCGAACCCATAACACAGAGACAGCGGATTGTACGACCCTCTGCGCGCGTCGTCTTCCGCGTCGTCATAAGCGTCGATCAGATATATCCACTTGCCGAGATTGTATCCTATACGCCTAAGCGCATAACTCAAAGCGGGCGCGTGATCGTCTTGCGCATATTCCCTGCCGGATCCGCTATAGTCGAGCATCTCACTCATGATAAGCGCGAACGGTTCGGAGACGCGGTCAAACGACGCGCAGCGTTCGCTTTCAAGCCGGCCGATTTCCTCCATGCGCGCGGCGATTTCATGAGCCTTGCCGGCATAGTCGGCGCTTATCCCGCGAATCGCTCTGCGCAGCAAAATTTCGCCCGCGGCGCCGCGCGGGCTTTTGTCGTCTATTCTGTCGTCGCGCAGCTTATAGTACGCCGAGAGCAGCATCATATCGGCCGCGTATTCTATTACCGGCGACGCCTTGACCTCGGCGCGCTTTTTCATTGGGTGAACAAGACATCTGAACGGCGTGAGCGCGTCCTGCCCGTCGAATACCGAGGAAAGCAGCATGGCGAGGAATACAAAATCATAGCTGAGCGCAAGCCGCGGAAACTGTCCGCGGCGCGCGGCCACAGAACGACATATGCCGCAGTAATACGCGCCGTAAACTTCAAATTCGCGGAGCTTCAATTCACCTTTTTCGGGCGTGACGTATCCTAACATATTTTGGATTCCGGGATAGTATGCATTTGTCGGTCGAAAATACCTTCAAGCGAGCACATCTCTGCTCGTTGCTTCCGTTACTAATCAAAGGTTCAATCACGTGGGGTTTGAATAGTTACTTTCCGTTATCGCTTAATTCTATCAAAATTACGCGTAATAATCAACCGATAGTTTGTGATCAACGTTTCGAATCGGAAAAATGGGCCAACAGACTCTTTGCGGCGGCCCGCGTCATTCCGGGAGTCAGCGACAATTCTTCTTCGGTCGCGGCCTTTATGCGTTCCGAGCTGCCAAACCGCGAAAGTAAGGCGTTGCGGCGCTTAGGGCCTATGCCCGGAATGCCGTCGAACTCCGAGCGCAGCATGGCTTTGCCGCGCTCGTTCCTGTGATATTCCACAGCGAAGCGATGCACCTCTTCCTGAACCCTGCCCGTGAACCGGTACAGCAAGGGATTATTCTTCAAATCAAACTCCTCGCCGCCGCAGACGAGTCCTCTTGTTCTGTGCTTATCGTCCTTCACCATACCGGCAACGGGTATGTCAATCTTCATAGCCCGCAATATCTGCAGCGCCGCGTTCACATGCCCAAGACCGCCGTCTATCAGTACGATATCGGGCAGAGGAGAAAATCCGGCGTCGCCGTCTCTCCACCGTTTGAGACGTCTGTACAGCACTTCCTGTATACTGCTGTAGTCGTCGGCGCCTTCCACAGTCTTGATCCTGAAGCGCCGGTAATCTTTCGATGAAGTCCTCGCGCCGCAGAACACTACCATGGCGCCAACGGAATCGGCGCCTCCCGTATTGGATATGTCGTAAGCCTCCGTGCGCCACGCGCGCGCGCCGTCCCCCGCGCCGACCGTTATGCCGAGAATCTCCCGAAAGGACGCGGCTACGGCTGCGTCCTTTTCTCGCTGCGCATCCGCCTTTTCGTCAAGTAAAAGCGCCGCGCTCGCAATGTCCCTCTTAGCCATTTCGAGCAAGGCCTTCTTCTCGCCTTTCTGCGGAACATGCAGATGCACGGTCGCGCCGCGCGCCGCGCTTAGCCATTCTCCTATAAGCGTCCCGTCCGGCAGAGCCGCGTCAACCAATATTTCCTTGGGTATATTGCTGCGGTCTGTATAGTATTGAGTCAAAAAAGCCGAAACAACGTCGGCGGGCGAATCCTCCGGAGAAACTTGCAAGTGATGACTCTCCCTGCCGTTCAGCCGCCCGTCCCTGACAAAGAATACGACGATGTGCGCGTCTTTTTCTCCCTTCGCGAACAAGATGATATCCATGTCGCCGCCCGAAAGAAGTACGACGCGCTGTTTTTCTATAACGGAAGCAGCCGCTTGGATTTGATCCCTGTAAAAAGCCGCTGTTTCATAATCCATATCCCCCGCAGCGCGTTCCATGCGCCCGCGCAGGAAATCCGTGAGCTCCTTGCCGCGTCCGGAAAGAAAGGCGGCCGCCGCGTTTACGGACGCCATATACTCATCCCTGCTCACAGCGCCGTCGCATACGCCTCTGCAGCGGTCGATATCACGATTCAGACAAGGTCTGTGGCCGGCCCGGAACTCATCCGAGGGACAGCGTTTGAGCCTGTAGACGTCATTTAAAAGGTCTATGATGAGGTTGGCCGACTTGACGTCCGCGTACGGGCCGAAGTATCGGCTGCCGTCGTGCCGCACCGTACGCGTCTTGAGCAGACGAGGGAATTCGTCGGCCAGCGTGATCTTTATGTAAGGATATGTCTTGTCGTCGCGCAGCAGCACATTGTAGCGCGGGAGATGCTTCTTGATAAGGTTGTTCTCAAGAATCAGCGCTTCCATTTCCGTATCTGTGGTTATGAACTCGAACTCGGAAATATGCGAAACCATGGCGCGCACCTTGGCGTCTGTATTTCGTAAAGACCCGAAATACTGCCGCACCCTGTTCTTCAGGGACGCGGCTTTTCCGACGTATATGATCTCGCCGTAAGCATCCTTGTGCATATATACTCCGGGTTTATCCGGAAGGTTTTTCAGATTTTCCTGTATATTAAACATATTGTAATAGCGAATCGGCTCAGCCCAAACGGTTTCGGCGGAATTCCGCGTCCTTGCGTTCCTCCTCGGCAAGTCTCGCCCTGCGCTCGTCGCGTCTTTGTTTTCGTTTCTTGATCTGCCGGCGTCTAAGCAGTACATACGCGATCAACAAGAGCAGACAAACGGCCAAAACCGAGAAAAACACCTTTTTTAAAAGTCCGGCTGTTCTGTCCGTAATGCCGAGACGCGAAAGCGGCCCACCCAAAGGAACCGATTCCGAAGCCACGATCTCACAGACGCCAAGCTCTTCCCCGTCAAGGAGAATACGCATCGTTCCGACGGACTGCCCTTCCGCCACGGGCGCGTCCAAGTGTTCCGGCAACGAAGGCTCCGCAGTCAGGAGCGTGGGCGAAGCGCTCGCGGGCATTGTGATCCATGTATCCTCTTTCACGGCTACGGCAACGGTCTTGACGGAACCGTTTTTCACGCGAAGCTCGCCCTGCGGCGCCCCCGCGCCCGCCGCCATGTGCGACGCGTAATTGTCGAAACCGTATTCAAACAGCGATATCGCGTCCAGATACGCGCCCATGCCCTCGGCCTGCATCATGACGGCTATCAGCTCCATGTCTCCGCGCTCCGCGCTCGCGGCCAAACAGTTGCCGGCCTGCGCGGTGTAGCCCGTCTTTATGCCGGTGGCGTCCGCGTACTTGATGGGACGCGTTTTTTCTTCGTATATCACGGTATGGTTCTCATCGTAGAGCAGGCGGTTGCCGTTATAGAAGTATCTCGTTTCCTGCATATTCGTCTGATAGAGCGTATAGGGATACGTGATCACCGCCTTGCGAAATTCGGGATTCCGCATGGCCGCCGCGGCAATTACGGCCATATCGTAGGCCGTCGTGACGTGCCCGTCGTTTTCAAGGCCGTTCGGATTCACGAAATTCGTATGCAGGGCGCCAAGCTCTTTCGCCCTGCGATTCATGAGCGCCGCGAAGTTCTCCTCCGTGCCGGAAATCTCCTTGGCGAGCGCAACGGCCGCGTCGTTGGCCGACTCGATCATAAGCGCGTACAAAAGCTGTTCGACCGTAACCTGTTCGCCCTCAAGCAAATAGATGCGAGAACCCTTGGTAAAAGGCGTTTCGGCGTCTATCGTCACAACCCTGTCAAGTTCCAGATTTTCGAGCGACAGAAGCCCTGTCATGATCTTCGTGAGACTGGCGGGATACTTGATCGCGTGCATATCTCGCTCATACAGAACATTCCCCGTCTTCGCGTCGATCAAGACGACGGAAGAGGAAACCGTGTCGGGAACGGGTTTTGCCGCGCGCGCGGAGTCGAAACCCGCAACGGGCGCCGCAAGCATGAGCGCCATAAGCGCCGCCGCGAAAATCAGGGGGCGACGTACCATTGTTAACCTCCGAAAAAATGAGCCGCCAAAGCGAAACCGCTGTCAAAATACGGGCCCGGCTCGCCCGCCGCTTCGGAAAAGGCCTTCTCGTCCGACGGGGGCAACGGATTTTCGCTGTCAAAAAACACATACGGCACCGGTTCCGACGAATGCGTTCTTATCTCCGTAGGCGTCCTGTGATCGGGCGCCAAAAGCACGCGGTACGGTTCGCCGCATGTTTTCAGATACGACAGCACGGGAGCGAATATCTTTTCGTCTATAAGGCGCATGGATTCGATCTTACCCGTGAGATCGCCCTGATGCCCGCACTCGTCAGGCGCCTCTACGTGGATATACACGAAATCCTTGCCTGACCGAAACTCATCTATGGCGCCGCTCGCCTTAGCGCCGAAGTTCGTAAGCAGCGTACCTGTAGCGCCCGGAATTTCGCGCGCGTCAAGACCCGCGCAAAGGCCTATGCCCTTGATCAGATCGACGGCGGCCACGACAGAGCCGCGTACGCCGTATTTCTCATAGAATGACGGGAGCATGGGTTTTTTGCCCTGCCCCCATATCCATATAGAATTGCCGGGGTTTTGCCCTTTGCTCACGCGTCTGAGATTGACGGGATGATCCTTCAAAATCTCGTAACTCTCGCGCATCAGCCGCTCTATTTCTTCCGCGCCCTCGCCGCGCGGCAGATAATCGCCCACCCTGCGCGTCAGTATATCGTGGGGCGGCGTCAGCGCGTAATGCGTTTTCCCGTGATCCGCAATCATGGCGTGACGATAGCTGACGCCGGGATAAAAATGCACGGCGCCGCCGCCCAAGCGTTCTTCTATGAGTTCTATGAGCACCCGTCCTTCTTCGCTCGGTATATCGCCCGCGCTGTGATCTTTTATAATCAGATCTTCATAGGCGCCGACGCCTTCGAGCGTGACAAGATTCGTCCTGAAAGCCACATCCGTGTCGGACATATCAATGCCCATACTCACGGCTTCGAGCGGCGAACGCCCCGTCAGGTAGACGGCGGGATCAAAGCCCATCACGGACAGGTTCGCCGCGTCGCTGCCGGGCGTCATGCCGTCCGGTATAGTCTTCACCGAACCGACTTCGCTTATTCGCGCTATAGCGTTTATGTTTTTCATGTCCGCGACGTCAAGCGGCGTCTTGCCGTTCAAGGCTTGCATGGGTCTGTCCGCGCATCCGTCCGGAACCAATATAAGGTATTTCATCTTATTCCTTCCTGTGAGGCGCCTCGTCTATTGCCGCCGTTCAAATCGCTCCATGAAGTCAATAAGCGCGTCAACGCCCTCGGGCGGCATGGCGTTGTAGACGCTGGCGCGCATACCGCCGACAGAACGATGCCCGTTCAGCTCCAAAAGCCCCTCTTCGCGGGCGCCCGCGACAAATTCCTTATCCAAGGCGTCGTTGCCCGTTACGAAAACGACGTTCATCAATGAGCGATCCTCTTTCGCCACCGGCGCGCTGTAGAGACTGCTGCCGTCTATATAATCGTACAGTTTGCCGGCTTTTTCGCGGTTCCTTAACTCCTGTGCGGCGACGCCGCCGTTCGCTTTGAGGTATTTGAACACCTTGCCCGCGACGTAGATCGTGAAGGCGGGCGGCGTGTTGTACATAGAGCCGTTGTCCGCGTGGATTTTGTAATCGAGATAGACCGGCGCGTCCTTTGGCGCGAATCCGATAAGATCTTCGCGCATGATAACGATGGTAAGTCCGGCCGGCGCGATGTTCTTCTGTGCGCCCGCGTAAATCAGGCCGAATTTGCCTATGTCAAGGCATTCCGACAGTATGCCCGAGGACCAATCGCAGACGAGCGGCGCGCCGCCCGTATCAGGCACATAGTTGTAGCGCGAGCCGTATATCGTGTTGTTCACAGTGATATGCGCGTAAGCGGCGTCGGGCCTGAAATCGTCGCGGCCTATCTTGGGAATATAGGAAAAATTGCTGTCCTTCGACGACGCGGCCACGCGGATATCGCCGAATTTCTCGGCTTCGGCCGCCGCCTTCACAGACCATGAACCTGTCAGCACATAGTCGGCCTTTCGGGACGCGCGCATCAGATTAATGGGAACCATTGAAAATTGCAGCGTGGCGCCGCCTTGCAGAAACAGCACTTTATAAGCGGGCGGTATTCCGAGAAGCTCGCGCAAATCGGTCTCGGCGTCGTCTATGATGCGCTGATATATCTTGGAACGGTGACTCATCTCCATGACGGATACGCCGCTGCCGCCAAAGTTCAGCATCTCATCCCGAACCTCTTCAAGAACATACTGCGGGAGCATCGACGGCCCCGCGGCAAAATTATACACGCGTTTTTTGAATACCATATTTTATCCCCTTTGCTTTTTGTTATACAGCATAAATTATAACACTTTACTACTCGCCGGTAAAGTGCTATAATTCAATCTGTTAATATTTAGCTAACTTGATGTAACTGCTCAAAGGTATATTCGGCGGGAGGCAGCATGTACAAAATAGCGACTATGAACAGAATCTCCGGCGCGGGTCTTGCCCGTCTCGGCGACAAATTTGAAATCACGGATAAGCCCGAAGAAGCTCACGGCATATTGGTCAGAAGCCAAGACATGCACGACATGCGTTTTTCACCGCAGTTGGCGGCCGTCGCGCGTGCCGGCGCGGGCGTCAACAATATCCCCATAAAGCGTTGTTCCGATGAAGGGATCGTCGTGTTCAACACGCCGGGCGCCAACGCCAACGCCGTAAAAGAACTCGTGCTGACCGGCATACTCATGAGCGCGCGCAACTTGTCGCGGGCCATAGCGTGGACGAAAACCCTGCGAGAAGGTATATCCGAGGCTGTGGAAACGAACAAATCGAAATTCGCGGGTGAAGAAATCAAAGGGAAGACGCTCGGCGTTATAGGTCTGGGCGCCATAGGCGTATTAGTCGCTAACGCGGCGGAGCTTTTGGGTATGCGCGTTATCGGGCACGACCCTTACATAACGGTCAAGAGCGCGCACGAGCTCTCCGCGTCCGTCACTCTGTACGACGCCATAGACGACGTACTGAAACGATCCGATTATATCACCATGCATGTACCTTTTATGGAAAATACCACCGGCATGTTCGACGAAAAAAGCTTCAATGCGATGAAGACCGGAGTTGTGCTGCTGAATTTTTCGAGGGATAAGATCGTGAAAGACGAAGATGTGCTCAACGCCATAGGCGCCGGCAAGATCAGAACATATGTTACGGACTTTCCGACCGAACGCTTCATAGGCGTCGAAAACGTTGTCGCCATCCCGCACCTTGGCGCGTCCACCAAGGAATCCGAGGACAATTGCGCCATTATGGCCGTCGATGAAATCACGGATTATCTCGAAAACGGCAATATAAGCCATTCCGTAAATTTTCCGAAATGCAACATGGGCGCGCCAACGGCTCTCGCGCGCGTCTGCATACTGAACAAGAATATCCCGTCGATACTCGGCCGCATAACGAGCGCATTGGCGGAGCGGAATATAAACATCCGCGATATGCTGAATCGCAGTAAAGGAGACTACGCTTACACGCTGCTTGACATCGACTCGCACGTCGAAGAAGAAGAGATAAAGCGCATTCTTGCGGGGAACGAAGGTATTATATCCGCGCGGGTGATCTGCCCGAGCAAGTAGCCCTCGGCTGTCAGCCGGAGACGAAATCCGACAGCAGTTCCTTCAGTGCGGACAGCGCTTTCGCTCTGTGGCTTATTTCGTTTTTCTCAGTCTGCGAGAGTTCGGCGAATGTTTTGTCGAAACCGTCGGGCGTGAACAAGGGGTCGTAGCCGAAGCCGCCGACGCCCCTTCCCTCTCTGCCTATGCGACCCTCGCACTCCCCCCTCGCGGCAAAAACCCGTCCGTCCGGAAAGATAAGCGTCACGACGGAAACAAAACGTCCCGTCCTGTCCTCGTCAGGAATATCATCCATAAGAGTAAGTAATTTCTTGTTATTCTCCGCGTCGGAGCACTCCCGGTGCGAACCCGCAAAACGCGCGGACATGACGCCGGGAGCTCCGCCGAGCGCGTCCACCGCAAGGCCCGAATCGTCGGCAATAGCGGCCGCGCCGCAATATTCCATAACAGCCCGCGCCTTTTTCAAAGAATTCTCCTCGAATGTGGCGCCGTCCTCTTCGATATCAAAATCGGGAATACCGGCCTCGGCGCGAGAAATCACGTTCAGCCCGAATGCGCCCGTAATCTCCGTCAATTCTTTGACTTTATGCGCGTTTTGCGTCGCCGCCACAACAATCATAGCCGGTTCACGCGTTTTTCAGCATAACGCTTTCGATAACGTCGGCTACGTCCTCGCACGCGTCGCAACAGTCCTCAAGAAATTGAAATGTTTCATACCAAGCTTGCATGAGTATAGGATCGCCTTTTTCCAGATACAGGTTTCTTACGCCCGTCGTATAGATGTTGTCGCCCTCTTCTTCCAATTGATTTACCGATATGATCTTTTCGTACAGGGTTTTGGATTTTCTGAAATTGTGAAATTCCAAAAGCGCCGCGCGCAGGGTCTCGCAGCAACGCACAATAACGTCCGTGATCTTTTTTGCCTCTTCTCGGATTTCCGGAATATTGAAGATGTATATACGCATAAGCACATCCTCTATTTTGTCCGTAACATTGTCGATGGCCTCGGCCATAGCCAATATGTCCTCGCGTTCAATAGGCGTGATGAATTCCTTTGCAAGCCTCTTCGTCATAACATGCCGCGCTATATCGCCCGAATGCTCGATCTCGTGCATACTGCGCATCTGCTCTTTGAGATCATTCGGGTTGAACGCGTGCAGTATCGTTTTCAAAAACTGCGCCGCCTCGCAGGAATAGCCTACCATTTCAACGAAAGCATTGTAGTATTTATCATCTCTGGACGACATAGAAACCTCCTGATCGGTGACTGCTCAAGCACCACGCCATTTTTGCCCGGCTCGGAACCTGATTCGGATTTTGGCCTTCTCACGTACTACTCTGTACGCTCCGAGGGCCAAAATCCGCCTCAGAACCCGATCTGAACAAAACAATCGCGGCGTTTGAGTAGTTTCGATTTAATTTTTAAACAATAACCCGACGTACGCAGAAGCTAAAATATACGT
>JAISBV010000077.1 GCA_031266025.1 Eubacteriales Family XIII. Incertae Sedis bacterium | reverse complement strand
CTGCCTGGCACACGTACCGAAACGCGAATCAAAAAGGTGTAGATTGGCAGTTCAAGACGTCCGATGCCAGAATCAAACTCAAGCATCTTTACCCTGTCGTAAATCTGTCACCTTTTTGATGACGCAGAGTACTACGGCCCACGGGCCGAAAGGTTCAAACAAACCTACTAATTTATCTTAAAGGAGCCAATAACCTATGTGCCCAACTGACAAAAACGGTTCGGTTACAGAGCGCGGCGCGAAAGCCGCCTGTACCGAAAACGTGTTGTGGCGACGGATTGGCTCCACCTCCTACATCGTGTCCGTACACTTCGCCGAAACTCGCGGGGAAACGATTGAGGCGAGGCTAATCCGTTTGATTGAGAGCGAGGTGGCTAAGAGTGCCTAACGCCCAATCGAACACGCAAAATGCGCTGAAAGAAGCGCAACAAATCTGTGCCGCAGATGTTCGTGACTGCCAACAACAGGAGGCAGTTATGAACAATCAGAAACTTACCATTCTTTATCAGCGTCTCTCGAAAGACGACGCGAACCCCACAGACGGCGCAAGTCTGTCAATCCAAAACCAGCGTGAAATGCTCATCAAGTATGCCGAGCAAAACGGCTATACGCCTTACGTTTGCCTATGTGATGACGGGCGTACAGGAACAAATTTCCAGAGACCCGGTTGGTCTGAACTGATGGAGTTAGTCGAAGCCGATAAGGTTGGCGCGATTATCCTCAAAAGCCTTGACCGAATGGGCAGAAACTATCTCGAAGCGGGTATGCTTCGGGAAATGTTCGCCGAAAAGGGTATACGGCTAATCGCCATAAATGACGGCGTGGATACGTTTGACCACCCCGACGATTTTATCCCTTTTAGGGAAATTATGGCGGAATATTATGCCCGCGACACTTCGCGCAAGATAAAAAGTGTCTTGAAAAACAAAGAGCGCGATGGCAAGCCGCTGTCAACAAACGCGATTTACGGGTTTATCAAAGCCCCGGGAGAAAAGAACGCTTGGCTCATTGACGAACCCGCCGCCGAAATTGTGCGGCGTATTTTTTTCCTCACGGTCGAGGGCAAGGGGCCGTATCAAATCGCCAGAATCCTTTACGAGGATAACGTTGAAAGACCGTCGTATTATCTCGCGACGAGGGGACGCGGGAGCAACCAGTCGGATTACGATTCCGAAAATCCGTATTCGTGGAACGGGCGCACGATTATTGAGATGATTGCCAAGCCCGAATACGCGGGGCACACGGTCAACTTTCGGACGAATAAGCAGTCGTTTAAGTCGAAGAAAAAGACGATGCTTGACCCGTCCGAGTGGCACGTTTTCGAGAATACACATCCCGCAATCGTGCCACAGGAAACGTGGGACTTGGCGCAGAAATGCCGCGAGACCGTGCGCCGGACGAACGACAAAAACGAGCCGAATCCGTATACAGGATTGCTGTTCTGCCACGAGTGCAAGCGAAAGATGTATTATCACGGCACGAGGAAGTCGAGGCAGTACCTCACTAAAACAAAAGGCGTATGCACTTACGCGACCGCCGAGTATTATAGGTGTTCGAGCCAGTCGCTTAGTCGGCAAAAGTTTTATTCCGCTTGTACCGCGCACAGAATTACCGTATCGGACGTCCGCGAGATTATTCAGACTGTGCTGAAACGCACGGCGGGATACGTCCGCGATTACGAAGCCGAGTTTGTGGCCAAAGTCCGCGAAGCGTCCGAGTTACGACAGGGCGAGACGGTGAAGTCTTACAAAAAGACTATCGCCAAAAATGAGCGGCGTGTCGCCGAACTCGACAAGCTGATAACGGGCTTGTACGAGAGTATGATTAAGGAGTTGATAAACGAGGAACGGTTCACGCTGATGTCCGCTAATTACGAACGGGAACAGGCCGAGTTGAAAGAGCAGAATGTAACGCTCCAATCGGAGTTGGACGCTTTCGAGAATGACAGCGCGAACGCCGATAAGTTTGTGGCTCTCGTCCGTAGGTTTACCGATTTTGAGGAAATCACAAACTCGATGGTTTTAGAACTGGTAGACCGAATCGAGGTGTATGAGGGCGAGTATCCCGACGCCGACCCCGCCACGGGCTATAAGAGCACACGGACGCAAAAGGTTGACGTGTATTTGAAGTACATCGGCAACTTCGACGCGCCCGAACCCGCTGACCCGCGCACAGAATCAGAGATTGAAGCGGCGCGTATCGAGGAGGAAAAGCTGAACAAGCGCCGCGCCGCCAATTGCCGCTACGCCCGCCGCAAGAGGGAGGAAAAGAAGGCCGCGCAAGTCGTGGCGGTGTAAGCCCCCCAACAACCGAACCGCCTAATTCTCAATGGGAGTTAGGCGGTTTTTGTTTGCCCAAAATCCAAAATCCGAAAGGGGAAAATTACTATGGCAAAGACGAGAATCCAGAAAATCGAGGACATCGAGAGCCAGATGGCGCAGATGAAACACGACCGCGACAGGCTTATCGCAGAGCAAAAAGCGGCCGACCGCAAGGCGCGTGACCACCGCGTATGCCAGCGCGGCGGGTACATCGAAAGCGTGTTGCCGGAGGTTATAACGTTCACGTTCGAGCAGTTTAAGGAGTTTATCCGCAAAACGCTCACCACGGAATTTGCTAAACGAGAACTCGCGAAAATCGCGGTGCAATCTGCCGAGCCGTCCGAAGCGAACGCGCCAATCGCCGTAAAGCCCGTCGCACAAGGCGTTGACGCGAATGGGGCGGTAGCTGTTTCGCCCGAAAAAAAGTAGCTTAGACCCTGTGAAACAGGGCGCCCTTGCAGGGGGCGATTTTCGCCTATCGGCGAAAATTAAAAACAAAAACCCACAAATAACGCGAAAGGAAAATGCCTATGGCGATATTTCATCTGAACATAAAAATCGTGAAGCGCGGCGCGGGCGCGTCTGCGGTGGCTAAGGCGGCGTATCACAGCGGCGACACGCTCACCAACGATTACGACGGGCGCACTTTTGACTACGCCCGAAAAAGCCGCGTTGTTTACAAGGAGATATTTTTACCTGAACACGCGCCGCGTGAGTTTGCCGACCGCTCCACTCTGTGGAACGCCGTTGAAAAAGTAGAGAGCGCGAAAAACTCCCAATTGGCGCGTAACGTCGAGTTGGCGTTGCCCGTTGAATTGACGCGGGAGCAAAACATATCTTTTCTCCGCAAGTATGTTCAGGAGCAGTTTACTTCCAAAGGTATGGCGGCAGACACCTGCATACACGACAGCGGCGACGGTAACCCACACACGCACATACTTCTCACAATGCGCCCGTTTAACGAGGACGGGACTTGGGGCGCAAAGTTCAAGAAAGTTTATGAATTTGACGAGCAGGGAAAGAAGATTTACGACCCAAAAACTCGCCGCTACAAACATCACGCCGTGTCGGTGACGGACTGGAATGACCCCAACAATGCCGAGGTCTGGCGGGCGGCGTGGGCTGACGCGACGAACGCCGCGCTTGCCGCTCACGGTTTTGCGGAAACAGTTGACCACCGCTCATTTGAGAGACAAGGCAAGGACGAAAAGCCCACCGTTCATATGGGCGTTGCGGCGTCGCAGATGGAGAGACGCGGCATAAAAACCAATCGCGGCGACGTCAATCGTGAAGTCGAGGACTTCAACAAAAAACTTCGCCAAATCAACGCCCGGATTAAAAAGGCGGAGGATTGGCTCGCCGTCAATCGTGAGCGCGTTCCTAAGCAACCCGGCAGCCTCATACAGTCGATTTTGGACGGACACAACGGCAAGCGTTGGAGCAAGTTGGAACATCTGCAACTCGCCGCTAAAACTAAAATCTTTATGGACGCAAACAAGATTTCCAACATTGACGAGTTCGCGGACAAAATTGCCGATATGAAGCAACAGAGCAACACCCTTGCCGACAAAGGCAAGGCAAATGAGCGGCGTTTGAAAACTCTGGCGGAGCATTTACGGCACAGCGAAAACTTTAAGAAATTCGCCAAGGTTGCCAAACGCTCCGACGCGCTTTTCGCCAAGGCGAGGGAACTCGAACAACAAGGCGGCGTGTTCTCAAAAGGCAAAATCGAAAAGGCTCGCGAGGAAGCCGAGGCGTACCGCTACGACCATTTGCCGGATATTACGCAGTTCGACAACGCGAAGAAATATCTTGACGCGCATTTGAACGGTCATAAATTCACGGATAAGGTCGCCGCCGATTGGAAAGCCGAGCAAGCCGCGCTGACCACCGAGAAAAGCGGGCTTTTGGCGGAGCTTTATAAGCTGAAAGATGAAATCGGCAGCGCGGAAACGCTGAAGAAATTCGCGATACTGGCTATGCAAGATGAGCCTGAACAGGAGCAATCGCGAGAACGGCAGGAGCAGATTCAATCAAAACAAAAAACCACAAGGGGGAACGACCGCTAATGAACATCACCGACACCTTAATAACCTTACTGGCGGAGAAAAACGAAGCCTACCCGCGCAATGACATAGGCACGGCGCGGCTGTTCTACGACCTCTACAGCGGCGTTATCCGCTACGTCGTGGAGGCCAAGACGTGGTACGTCTACGACGGCAAGCGGTGGCTGAAAGACGAGGGCGGGTTCCGCACTATGGAAATGTGTAAATCCTTTGCCACGGCGTACTCCGATTATGCTGTCAACGCCTGTTCCGACGATACCGAGTTCCTCAAATACACGGGCAAATGGGCAAGCCGCCGAAGCCGCGAAAGCGTCCTCAATGACGCTAAATCTATCGCGCCAATGAGCCTGTCCGCTTTCGACACAAATCGGTATCTGCTTAACCTACAGAACGGCACGTACAACTTACAGACGTTCACCTTACAGCCCCACCGCGCCGAGGATTACATCACGAAGATAGCGCGGGTCAGATACAACCCGAGGGCGAAATGTCCGCGCTGGGAGCGGTTCATTGATGAGATTATGTGCGGTGACGTTGATACGGCGGCATTTCTGCAAAAGGCGCTAGGTTACGCCCTCACGGGCGACACGAACGCCCACAACAGCTTTTATATCCTTTATGGCGCGTCCCACCCGCAACGGCAAATCGACGCTCACAGAGGCCATTGGCTACATCTTGGGCGACTACGCCCGAACGGTACAGCCGCAGACCTTAGCGCGGCGGTCAACGGACGGAGCCGCGCCGTCGCCCGATATAGCAAGGCTGAAAGGGGCGCGGTTTGTATGCACCCCCGAACCCGAAAAGGGCTTGGAGCTTAATTCCGCTCTGATGAAGCAGTTGACGGGCGGCGACACCTACGTTGGGCGGTTTCTCAACGAGAATCCGTTTGAGTTCGTGCCAGAGTTTCACATTTTCTTCAACACCAACCACCTCCCCCGCACGAATGACGATACCATTTTCGCAAGCGGGCGGGTCAAGATAATCCCGTTCGAGCGGCACTTCACGGACGCGAAGCAAGACCACGGCCTAAAAGGGCTGTTCCGCAAGGCCGACAATAAGAGCGCAATCCTTAACTGGCTGATTGACGGCTATCGGCTTATGTTGGATAAAGGTATGGACGTATCGGCGCGTATGCAAGCGGCTTTGGACGAGTACCGCTCGGAAAGCGACGTTTTAGGCGGTTTCTTTACGGAGAAAATCGTACCAGCGGAGGGAAAGAAGTTGCAGACTTCCACGCTCTACGCCGCCTACACCGCGCAAATGCGGGTATGCGGCTCCCGCCCTATGAGCGTTCAGTCGTTCGTAGGTGAGGTCAGGAAACGGTACAGCGTATTCCACGACCACAAGCTCGTTAACGTCGTTCTGGACGCGGAATTTGCGAATTTGTGAACTACGCCGAAAGATGTATCCGCTCTATCTGGTCTATCTGCTCGGTTGGAGCAGATAGACCAGACACATCAGATAGATGTTTTCAGGTGGTTGGTCAAAAAGGCGGGGAGAGGGGGCTTAATCCCTTTTCCCCACCAGTAAGGAACGCCGTTATCTATAAGCAATATCGATACGAAAATACAGGTCTGCCTGATATTTTGTCGGATTCATAGATTTCATAACCGTCCTCTGTTATCAGACTGTTAAGAATTCTCAACGCTTCCAAGCACACGCGTTCTTCCAGGTCATTTTTCCAGTCCCGTACCGCAGGATGAAACATTTCACATAGAAAGCGAAGCAGGGTATCGTCGTCACCCGTCGAAAGCCCCAGTCTATCGTCGGTGAATATCCAATTTCTTTCCCAATCTTCGTTGTTGATTGTATGTTGCCTAATATCAGCTTCGAAATTTGGGAAACGCGAATCGTTTGAGGGCATTGAATCCAATTGATAAAGCCTTTTAAGAAATTCAAGTTCTTCAAAGTCCCCAAATAGCTTAAATTCATAATATCCGTGATAGCCATTCTCATAGTATTCTTCACGAATACCAGAATTAAGGTGCCGAAAAATATCCCGACGCGTCACGTCAGTTATGCGGTGTGAGGACTTTCCCATAACCGCCGTTACTCCATTTGCCTCAATGTGTGGAAACAGTAAGTCCATTATCTCCTTACACGATTGAAATCGTTTGTCAGCGTCCGAGTTCAGACACCTAAGAATAATATCAATTTGAGCCGGAGTAACCATAGATGACCCCAAGTTTTGCAAAACTCGTTGAGCATCAGCTGATGGATCTCTATTGGTAAGCAGAAAGAACCAAAGACCTCCAAGCGAGTATATGTCGCTGCGCGGGTCGCGAAGCGATGGCTTGGAAACAAGTTGCGGGTCTTGATAAGCCCCTCCGCAAATCTGCTCTCCAGTTTTTGTAAGTCTCGTATGATCTCCCGTTTCAAGATAGGTGCTAACGCCAAAGTCAATTATTTTAATCGTGCCGTCTTTCAAAACCATTATGTTACTTGGTTTAAGGTCACGATGAATTATTCCGTTTTCGTGAGCATACAGCAAGCCTGACAAAATACCCTTTATCGGTTTTTTTGAGCGTTCAAAAGACACGCTACCCATATCTCGTATACACTTGCTCAGCGTCCGCCCATCTACAAATTCAAGGCGAATAAACGGCTTGCCACCCGTGCGTCCGATGTCATATACGCGAACTATGTTATCGTGGTTGAGGTGAAAAAGCATTTTCGCTTCGCGGAAAAACCTCTTTTCACCCTCAATCTTATCATCATTTGAGGCAAATGCCGGCTCAAAGACCTTTATTGCAAAGTCCATATCTAATAGCTTGTGATGATATTTGTAGACGGCACCAAAACCTCCGCGCCCTAATCGTTCTCCAAGCTCATAAGAATCTTCGTTTAGCGAAAATTTGTCAGAATTAGTTATAAGGCTATCAATATACGCAAGCGCAGGTTCAAATGCCTCGTCAATAAATGCCCGACGCTCGGCATACCCACCTTTGGCTTGAATAAATCTACGAAAGCCCGCCGCCGAACGCTGTTGCGTGATGTCGGCAGGCAAAAGCTTATTCAACTCGCTGTTTGCAATAACCACCGAACGGTCGCTACTAAAATCCGCTTCCTTGTAATCACCGTCGGTTGCCTTCGAAAGCAGACCGAACTTAAACCGCTTCAGCAAGGCTTCTAACTCTCTTGTGTTCATTGTTACTCCCCCATTTTGCTCAAGTAAGTTGTTAGCCGTTCACAGCAAGCTCGTTTTTCGTCTTGCAAGCTAAATTTATACTGCTTCTTGGCAATGTAGGACGGCTACTCGGTATGCGATAGCACGTCATTCTCCAGCACGCCCATAGCCTCCTGCTCCAACAAATACGCCTGATAGCGCAGTTCGTTGGCCTTTAGCGCAAGTCGGTTAATCTCGGTCTGCGCCGCCGTGTTTTTGAGCAACGGGAACGGGATTTGCGAAACGTGGTGATTGTCAACCTCGTCTACCACGCTACCATAAGTAAAGCGTGTGATTAACTGTTTACCGCAATCCGATGCGAGGAACACCGCCAAGTACCCAGCCATATCAGGGTTAGCGGGAACGATGCGAATGATATGTTGGCTTGCCGCCCAATTATTCCAGTGACGCGGCACAAGAGTAGCCTTGCCAATCGTCCCGCTACACGTTATCAGCGTCATATTCTCAGCAAGCTCCAGTTGCTTCTTTATGCGGTCGCCATGGTGGGTAAGTGATAGATACTTCTTCCCGTATGGGTCAAGCTCGCCTATCTGCTTGCCGCCTATAAATACGCGCCCTTGTCCTTCCTCAACGTAGACACGCTTAAAACGTCCGGGGAGAATTATGTCTTTACTCACACGCTTATCGCCGACAGTAACAACTTCGGCGGAATGACTCCGCAAATGCTTTACTATCGCTTTAGCGATAGGTACGTGATACGAACCGTCAAACCGCCCCGTCAATTCCGAAAGTTTAACAGTATAGTTATTAACTCCTGTAGTTGCGTCAAACCGCTCCTGCTCTATTTCGTTAAGTGGCGGCAAATTTAGTTCAGCGACAAACATAGCCGTAGCCTTGTCAATCAATTCGTTCGATTCGTCGCGCAGTTCGAACGAACGGAGAATGAGGTCGTTAATCTTCGCCTTAATCTCACCGGGCACATTGGGCACGGGAATATCGGCGAGATGTTCAGGTTCTATGTGCTGAATAACCGCGCCGTAGTTGTTGGTCTGCAACAGCGTGTTGCCGACCTTTGAGCGCAGAAAGGCGTAGATGTAGCCAACATCAATGGGCGATTTAGCGTCCATTCGTATAAGGTCGTGGCTGAAAATTTGGTTGTCGAGCGTCTTGGAGACGAGTGCCACTTTGCCTATCGTACCCGAACAAGAGAGCAGAATCTGCCCCTTGCGGACACGGAGCGTGTCAAGGTTAGCCCGTGTGTTTTTAGACAAGTAACCGTCCGGTTCGGGGTACACGTCGGTAATCGACGAGGGCTGATATATGGGCAAGTCCGCCGTTTCAAGCCAGACACGCTTGAAACGGCCACAAACGTATGCGGTCGCCAACCCGCCATCGCCGCACAGCGGAATATTTCCCCATTTGCAAGCAGACACCACAGCTCTCGCGTATCTGCCCTGTGGGTTAAACACACTTGCTTCTAACCGTTTTCCTGCGGCTACGACTTCGCTAAGCGTGACGGAGCACCACTTGATTTCACGGCGCGGCAGGTCGGCGTACTGCGCCGTCTCGGTTGCATTTTTCGATACTGCTACCACGCTATGCCCTCCTTGCGTTTCCAATCAACGAACAGCCCCGGCACGTCCGAAGTCTCGTCGTCAAATTGTTTAACTTTACGTTCCTTGCCGTCCTCGGCAACCTCGGAGGCGAGTATCTCATTGCCCTCTTTGTCGCGCATAAACAGCGGGTTGCCGCGCTTGTCGTGACCAACCTTTTCAACCATAACCATAAAAATGTTATAGTCCGCCATTGCGCCGCTCTTTTCCTCGCGGTCTTTCTCGTTCCGCGTCTTCTTTTGCAGGATAAGTACGGAGGTTTGCGTTCCGTTCTTTGGCTAGAACGTGTCCGCGTGAAGGTCAAGGCTCGCGATAATCTTTGTATTGCGAATAAGCCACTCACGGATATAGCCAAGCCCCGGAGAGCCGAGTATGGAGTCGGGTAACACAATCCCTATACGCCCGCCGTCAGCAAGCAACTGGACGCAACGCTCAATGAACAATATCTCCGGCGGCACGGACGACTGCAACCGCGCCGTCATTGTCCACACGCCCTTTTTATCCCTGTTCTCCCATATGTGGGCGAGTTCAAACTGCTTCAAGATGTTCTCGTCCTTAATCGGTATTTTGCTCCCGAACGGCGGATTTGTGACGATTACGTCAAAGAAACCGATGGTGCTGTGGTTGCGGAGCGTAGACTTGTCCACACTAAGAGCCTCGGCGAGTTTCGTCTTGAAATCGTCCGTCCATTCGTGCGGCGGCAGCAGGGAATTTGTCTGAAAAATATTCCCGCTTCCGTCGTTGTTCATAACCATATTCATTTTCGTCGCTTTCACTAGGTCGGGGTTGATGTCAAAGCCGAAATAGCTCGTTTTCGCCATTTCCGCAACACGCTCTTGGAACGCACGAAGAGTGTCGTTATCCCAGTCCTTTTTGGGTGCGCCTATCTCTTTAGCGTACAGCACCTCAACGTCCATAACGTGCGTCATAGCGTTCACAAGAAAGCCCCCCGTGCCGCAGGAGCTATCCAAAACACGCTCGTTGATTTTGGGGTTAATCATCTCAACTACCATCTTCATCACGTTGCGCGGCGTAAAGAACTCTCCACGGTCGCCGCGCAAATTCGCGCCAACGATTTCCTCATAGGCTTTGCCCTTGATGTCGATGTTGGTGTTGAGCAGACTATACTTATGCAACTCGCTCACTATATAAGCAAGACTGCGCGGGGTCAGCAAAATCTCCTCGCTTGCCTCAAAAATCTTGCCGTGCTTCTTCTTAACGCGGGCAAAGATTTGGGCAATACGCTTCTTGACGGTCAGTTGCCCGTCGGGGTTGTTGCGTTCTTTGGACGTGGCGTAAAACTCCAACTGCGCGGGGATATTGCGCTCGTCCTCAATCTTGCAGAAGATGACTTTAAGCAACTCGAAAAATGCGGGTTGCTTCTGCAATCCATCGTTGACGTAGATGTGATTATGACACGTCTTAAAGACGAACAACAAGTTATCGTCCGACGCGTTTTTCAACGCCCCGCGTTTGGGGCGGTCAATATCTTCAATGTTGCCGTCAGCGGACGGAATATCGTTGTAGTCCTCAAAGACTATCTGCCCCTGCTCGTTGACAGCCTTGCGATAGACCTCTTTCTGCTTGCCGTTCGTCCACATACCCCACTCGCAATTCGGGCAAGCGGACATATAGGCTTTGAGCTGCGCAACTCCATCTTTGGCGTTTGTCAACTCAACCTTCTCGTTCTTGCACTCTATGATAATGCGAATATTCGCCTGCGTTTGGTCGGTACAGCCCTTGTCGAATATAACGATGTCTGCCCGCTTCTTACTCGAACCAAGCTGAACCGTATACTCGATTTTGACTTGCGAAGAAACATATCTGTGTTCGTTAATAAGACGCTTTTCAATCGTCTGGCGAACATACTCCTCCGGCGTGTCATTGCGAAACTTGCCGTCTATATAATCGCAAATCTTATCGTCAGGTATAGCGATAATTTTCTTTTC
>JAISBV010000014.1 GCA_031266025.1 Eubacteriales Family XIII. Incertae Sedis bacterium | reverse complement strand
GACACACCGGAAGCGATAGGAGAACTGTTCTCCGACGTAGCCGCAAACGCGTACTACGCCGAGGCCATAATCTGGGCAAGCGTTGAAGGCATAGTCAGCGGCACAGGCGACGGCTTCGCCCCTGACGCAGAAATAAACCGCGAGCAGCTCGCCGTAATGCTCTATCGGTATTACGTGCGGATCGTAGGGGACGGCGTCCTCGACGTCCCGTCCTCCGGAACCCTCGACCGTTTCCCCGACGCCGCCGAAGCGTCTGACTGGGCGGAGGAAGCCCTAAAATGGGCGGTGGCCGCCGGCCTTATCCAAGGCCGCGACAGCGGTCTTGCGCCAAAGGGCACGGCGACGCGCGCCGAAGTCGCGGTGATACTTGAAAGATTCATCGAGAACGTGCTGTAAACGCAACATCCCGTAGGGGCGGACCTGCGTGTCCGCCCGGGCGAACACATAGGTTCGCCCCTACGGGACGGAGAACGGCGGGCCGCCGAGGACGTCGGCCCCTACGGGACAGGGGCACACGCCCCAACATTAAATTGCTTGCTTCACTTACCTTTCCTATAGGGTGTCCAAGATGCCCAACGGGCGTGAAATCCGTCCACTTCCTTTCCTAACGGCGTCTGTGACGCCACACGGCAGGGGCGAGACTCGTACCCTCGCCCCTGCCGCTGTTTTCCCGTTACGGGAAATCCATAAACCGGAGGCGAATATATAATGGACATTACCCCCGGATATCTGTCCTCGATCAAGCGCGAAATCGCGGAAGCGGACGCTGAGTACGCGGAGCTCAGATACCCGAAACACTATCGCGGCCTGGACTACAAATACGGCGAGGGCACGCGGTACTTTGAAGACGTCTACGCGTCGTTTTCTGACGGCGAGCTTTTGGAGCTGATACGCGAACGCCGAGAGCGGACGGGCAGGCCGCCGCGCGATTTTCAATTTCTCGACCTGTATGTAACGTATATTATCGACCGTTTCCTGCATTGGAACGGGGCGCTGTCAAAGGCTCTGCCGGAAGAAGTCAAAGAGCAGGAGAAAAAGGAAATCGCCGCGGTGAACCGCATAACGCTGATAGACAAAAGGCTGCCGCACCTGTATCAAATCGCGAAAAGCCGAGTGTTCGAGTACCCGCCGTTCGTCAACAGACGGAGGGACGCTATGGAAGCGATGAAGCTCGAATACAATTTAGATAACGCACATACCGAGTTTTACATAAAGCTCCTCAAACGCGTATGCCGGAACAGGCGGCTGTTCGGAGACGCCGGCCCGGCGTACACAAAACCGATAGAGCAGTTCAAAAATATATCGGAAACGCTCGGACGCCCGCCAACCATAGCCGAAGTGCCCGACACACTCGGAATGACGCTGTGGTACGCCGCCGGGGATTGGTACGGCGTGTACCGCCTGTGCGGATTCCCATATATGGACAGGGCTCAAAGGAATCAAGCGGAGATGGAATACGGAGCGCTTCACGCGACGCCGGAAATGCTGCCGTCGAATAAGCGCAATAAGCTCAGCGAGAGCGAATACGGAGCGCTCGCCGCCCTGTGCGGCAAAGCCCGCAAGCTCGGGCGGACGCCCGAGACGGAGGATATGACGGGCGTTCAAATTGAGGCGCTGCGCAAGGTGAGCCTGGACGTGAACGTCGCGCTGCGCCTGATCGGGCTCATTCCGAAGCTGAACGAAAAGAAAGCCGCGAAGGAATCACAGAGGGAGCGGCTATAGGACGTGCGCGGGGTATCATCGCGCGTAACGGATTTGGTTATCCGGAATTTATTATAAATAGCCCGATAAGTCTATACGGCTGTCCGGATAAGCGGCATTATATGTTCTGGCATAAGTCAGCAAATCTTCAAGCGACGGGATAGGAGTCGATGTTGACTCATATCCCGTCGCTTTTTTGTATAGCTTCAAGGCTTCGATTATAAAATTACGGCACTGTTCCTGCCGGTGTTTTTGATAGATGATCTTGTGGTTCATCATAGCGGCGTAGTAATAGTTTTGTGCCATTACAGCGGAATTATCAACATAGTGTTCGGCTGACTGCTTGTAAAAAGCGGCGGAGAGCAAATAACACTCTAATGTTATGCTGCCGTTGTCGGTGAGCGCGAGCCGATAGTAAATCAATCCGAGGTTGCCGAGCAGACGGGCAAAATTTGATCTGTGTTGAATTTCAATGCCCGATTCGTCGAACTCCATCAGCTTGATGCGTTCTTGGGTCAGTTCGATCGCCCTGCTATAATCCTCGAACGCCTCGTTGTTCATTCCGTTGATGTAGTAATACTGGCCGCGAATGAGATACGCGTCCGCCGCGCGTTCCAGAACTCCCGGTTGCGCGGATATCGACAACGCTGCCTCGTAATACTCAATTGCTCTGCCGAGTATTTCACGTGAGCTTTCAGACGCGGACTTGACGGCGATCACGTTTTCGTCGTCATCCGCTACAGGCCATTGCCGGATATTGTTTATATGATCTCTGATCTTAGTGTAGTCAGGATCGTTTTCAACAATTTGTTTTGCGCTGGCGACGTTGTTTTCAAAGTCCCGGTTCCAGCTTACGTCGTCTATCCCGGCGTCAACGCGCACCCATTGCTCAACGAACGCTTTGATGCGCGTATCAACAGTTTCAATCGGTATTTGTCCGTCGATGACGTCGGCGAACATCGACCATTTTGAGAGCAGCAATATGTTACTCGTATCATACGCCTCAATTGCGAGCGGGTCGCCGGTCTGCTCCCCCGGTTCCATCCCTTTATACGGCGTCGGCCAACTCATGTCCCCCTCGTCAGGCGGGTCGGGCTCCGGTTCCGGTTCCGGTTCGGGCGGTTCTTCGGACTGTGACGGCTCTGATGAGATAGCATCCTTAATGAATTCGACAATACTCATACCCTTGGCGCGCGCGATGCCGAAGATGGAGACAATTATACAAATGCAAACCAAAAGCACAATGCGCTTTATCTTTATTTTCAATTTCGTGTATAGATGTTTGTCCCACAAGGGGATATTGTTGATTTTATCTTGCGCCGCGCCATCCTCTCTATACCTTTCGATAAAAGAGTCTATTGAGCGTTCAAAGTGCGTTTCCGGTTGTTTGATGACTGATTCGTCTGATTTCTGTACCGTAGGCGTTTCAATCTTATGCTCCGTTGGCTCCGAAGTTTTATGCTCTTTCTTTTTACTTGCCTTTCCGCTTCTTTTGTCAGCGTAATAGGTCAAAAATAAGCTGTACTGGTTAAACAAACTCTCAAATAGTTTGTCAATACTATCGGATTCAAAGTTAACGGCACATTCTACTTCACCTTTTTCTGCGGCTTTTTGCAATTCGAGTATCAGATTCACCGCCGAGTCATCTGTAATTCCTTTATTATTCAAATATGTTATGAAATCATCTTTACTCAGATAACTGATGAGTACGCTGGCAGTATTTCCGGTTAGTCCACGGCTGCCTATTTTGCTTATTTCGTCATCCGTAATTCCATCTGCTATCTCATCGGGCGTTGCCGAAGTTTTTGAGAAGAAGTCACGTGCAAATTCTATTTGGTTCATCTTGTCCAAAGCGAAATATTTCTTCATTATTTTCATAAAGGAATGAATTTGCAACGTCACACCACCTCTCAATAATAATCAAAATGCCCCGAAATGCCTGTGTTTGCCCTCAACTGTCCTGCTGTGTCCGTGCAATATATGCCGCTGTTTGCTATGCTCCTATCAGCCGTAGCTCTTGCTCTCGCGAGTACAGTAAGCTCGCGTCGCGACGGCGAAAATGAAGGAGTGGAACGCTTATGAATTAAGAGAAAGAGCACAAGCGCCCAAAGCAGCCGCGAGGAAAATATTAAAAGATATTATACATCTAATTGGAAATGGAATCAAGGCAAATTTCGCATTTTTATCCGTATTTTTGATATTTTCCGCCAATGCAATCAATTCAAAAAGGAGGTACAGCGTTATGGAACAGATACTCAACTTAGAAGGCAAGCTGGTGTGCAGACTTGACCGCAAAAAAGGCGTCGTTGAGATCGTAAGGCGGGGATATATCACGTCTATCCTACTGAAGCCGGACGGCAAATCGGAAGTGATCAACAGCAAAAAACAAAAAGAAAGATAATACGATAAACACAGCCATATTGAACAGACATCCGCAGAGAGCGCTTGACGACAGCGGGGCCGTAAACGGCTTCTTCTGTCGTCTTTTTCTTTTGCGGACGACGCGCAGCCACGGCTCCGGTACAGCTCCTGCGGATTTCACAAGAAATATTCGTGACAGGAGTTGTCCATATGAGGAATCCAAAACGCATAAAGACAGCGGAAAAACAGCTCATAAAAAATAATTTTAAGATTTTTTCAAAAATCTTGCCAGAATCGCCTCCGCGCGGGTTGTTATTAGTGAGGGGACAAAAAAGATACGCCCCCGCACAACTCAACACGGGAAGGAGGTGAAGCCAAATGGCTGACTATTCTTCCTACGAACCCGCCTATGAGCTCGAATCCAATGATTCCGGGCAGCGAACGGAAGCGCAGTACGACGCCTTCGTCAAAAAATCCCTCGGCCGGGAAGTGAAAAAGTTCATACGCGACACCGGCAGACGCGAGGCTCACGAGACCTTATTCAGCGAGATGGACGCAGCGGATGTCGCGGCAATCTCGGACAGTCAGGCTCTCGAATACTACGGCGGCGTGGATTCCGGATTCAAAGTCCTCGAACACACCGTAGCCGTCCACAACGACTTGATCCACGACGCGCTATCCCGGATCGGGGAACGGGAACGCGGGATCATCCTGATGTCGTACTGGCTGAAAATGTCCGACCTCGAAATAGCGGACGAGACGGGCATCCCACGGCGAACGATCAACAGCATCAAGCACAGCGCACACCAACATTTAAGAAAAATACTGGAGGATGAAGGTTATGGAGCGAACAATTTCTTCCCAAAGGACGATGCGTAGGCCATATAGCAGGGTAACGTACCCGGTACTCAAAGCCGCGACGGGCGGCGATATCGACGCCATGACGCTGATACAGCGCCACTATGAGCCGTACATACGCAGCCTCGCCACCGTGTCAGTGTATGGAACGAGCTTCCTGAATACCGACCTGTACGACCGGCTAAAAACGCGGCTCATACTCTCGACGTTGAAATTCAAGCCGTGAAAACAGGCAAGGGCCCGGCGCCCTTGCGAAAGGTACGGAGACGCTCCGCGCCTTTCGCAAGGCTGCCGGCAGGCAGTCTTGAAGTGTACCATATAAACTGAATAAACATTCATCAGGCACATTCCCATTGTCATTGTGATGAGCATAAGC
>JAISBV010000152.1 GCA_031266025.1 Eubacteriales Family XIII. Incertae Sedis bacterium | reverse complement strand
AAACCTTTCGATGATGTTCGGAACCACGCTGTCCATGCCCTCGATTTCCGTAATCACATTGGCGAGTACCGTTATGGTCAGGTATGACGGATTCGACAGTACGCGCGGGTCGCGCGTGGCGTTGATCTCATCGCCCGCCGTGGCGAGGCGCATCTTGCCCTTGCGATGTACGGTCCCCTGTGAGTCCACATAGCCTTTCGGCAATTCAAAATCGTAAATCGTCGTCATTGCAAACCTCTGTCGTCACTTGGCGGGCGGCGGCGCCAAGTGACGTCCCGCCCGCTCGGATTGTTTAATTGGGAATGGTAAGCTCCTCGTACGCGATCTCCACGGATTCGATGGCGACTTCGCTCGTGGACGAGTTGAGATCCGGACCCGTGTACTTCGTGACCCAAGCGTCCTTGAGTATCCACTGCAGCGTAGAGTCCACAGTGGCGCTGACGACGGTCTCCGGAGAACCCGCGTTTATGTCTATCAGCTCTATTGTCACATTTTGGCGCGGAGTCTCTTTGCGTCGCTCGTTTACGCAGTTCTGTATCCATATCTTGAAGTCCTGATTTCGCGTATAGCCCATTTTAAGCGTTATGTTTCCGTGCTTTACAAGTCCTTGTATCTTGACGGGGGCAAGGCTGTTAGCGTTCCCCTGCCTGAATTCTATGACGTCGACCGTAGCGTCGATGCCCGTTACCTCGTTGAACGCGGCTACGCCGTTGGCGTTGGTCAACGAAACGAGGAAATTCATTTTAGTCAACGGATAATACAATCCCGATGAATTTTGTGTTGCCATGATTATGCCTCCAGTTAATTTAAACTATACTCTTTACCGGTAACCTTTACTGTTCTGCAGCCGCTCACGCTATTCGGACGCCGCGCCGGATTCGGACGTATACTGCGTCAGCCTGAAGATCACAAACTCAGCCGGTCGCGAAGGCGCTATGCCGATGTTGCAGATCAGTCTGCCGTTCAAGATGTCGTCCTGGCTCATGGTCGTCGGCCCTATTTCCACGAAGAAGGCTTCGTCCAATGTTTCGCCCGCAAGCATACCTGACCGGAAGAGCGTTTCGAGGAAGTTGGCTACAGTGACCTGAACCCGCGCCCACAGCGAAGAATTGTTCGGCTCGAACACAACCCAGTTCGTCGCAGCCTTAATACTCTGTTCCACGAATATGAAGAGACGCCTGACGTTGACGTACTTGAAAGCCGCGTTGGAGCTTGCCGTGCGCGCGCCCCATATGCGGATACCCTGACCGGGCAGCGCGCGTATCAGGTTTACGCCCGCAGGATTAAGTATGTCCTGCTCTCCCGCCGTATAGCCGACGGAAAGGCCCGTGCAGGAAACGATTTCGTTGGCGGGCGCTTTATGCACGCCTCGGCTGACGTCAGTCCTCGAAAAGACGCCGGCGACGGAACCGCTCGGAGGCAAGAATCCGGGCTTCTTGATTTCGCGGTCGAACACCTGTACCCACGGATGGTAGAACGCGGCGTAAGAGCTGTCGATCAGGTTGCGGTATTCTATGATCTCACCCGACTTTATCAATTCCTGCGGCACATCGAATATCGCGAAGCAATTCTTTTCCCGCTCGCAGTACGCCGCAATCGAAGCGACGACCTCAGGGATAGTGATGCCGGGCGCCACAAGCAGACTGACGACGTTGTTCTCCACAAAGGCCTGCAGACCCGTCCTCTGTCCGGGGCCGTTATCGACGCCGATAAATGTTCCCGCATTGACGGCGCCGATTGAACCGTCGCTGCCTCCGTCGAACGATATCGTACCCTTAAGCTTGTCCGCGCCGAAGATGGCGGATACGGGGTTCGTGAGCGCGTCGGACGGCGAATCGAGCGTAGCGACGACCAAGGAACTCGCCATGAGCCGCTTGCCGAGATACGAGGGCGAGGCTTCGTTGAGCGTTACGCTTAAAAAGTTTTCCACTTCGGAACCGGCGCGGATCACGACATCCATCTCAACGGAATATACGAGGGTTTTCGGAATCAGCGCGTCGTCCACGGGGCTTTTCGCAAAGGCCTCGTCAAATGTGATAACATTTTCGGATATTGCCGCGATGCGGTTGACCGAACCCGCGAATTCCACGATATCGCCTTCGCGGAAACCCGCAACGGATTTGGCCGTATAAACGGTGTCGCTTTCGGATGCGATAAGCTGCAGCTTGCGCTTGTTTGTGGAGATGAAGCTTATCGTAATCCTGTTGCCCCATTTTCCCTCATTGGCCGCGCGCAGTGACAATATGCCTTCCGATGCTTTCGCCACCTTCGCGTCCTCCGGTATAACGCGGCTGACGAAACAACGCGTTCCGCCGTTCACAAAGAACTGCTCCACCGCGTTCGGGAGATAGCGAAATTCACCGTGCGTATGCTCGGGTAAAAATCCGCCGTACTGACGCGTAAAATCGGCAAAACTCGTTACGAGTGAGGGCGCGCCCACTGCGGGCCCCTTGACCGTCATGCCGATGAAGCCCGCCGTACTTGTGCCGACGCCCTCAATGGCGCGAGGGGAAGAGTCGTATTCTTCCACGTATACGCCCGGGGAGAGATATTCTGCCATAATTTTCCGATTCAGCCCTTGGGCTCTGTTAAAAATAACATGCACAGCGCCTTATGGACTAAACCTTCCTCCTTTCATGCCTTGAACCAAAAAATAAAACTAAAATATTACTGCTGTTTGCCCCGGGGAAACGATGCTTATTAAACCGCCATAGGCGCACAGCAGTTTCGCGTCATTTGCCAATCCGGGTTTGCCCGAAATCAAGGGGCTTTTGCCTCCGAGCCAAGTCCCCACCGGAGCGGGGATACACGGCTGCGGGGTTAGGACGCCCAAAGCCGCCGTTGTCGCGGCGGCGACCGTCGGATTTGACACGGTCGTACACATGCCGCAGGGGGTAATCGAAGACATCGGCGCCACATCCGTGACAGTAGCCGCCGGCCTTCCCGACACAATGACGGCAGCTTGCGATGTGACGTTTAATGTTCCGGGCGATGTGCCAAAGCTGCACACGTATGTCGCGCCCGTTACAACCGCTATTGCCATAAAACCCTCCTAACGATTTTTTTCGTCCGCGTCCTTTGCTTCCTTTATCTTCGTTTTCGCTCTTGATTTTGGCGCCGCCGCTATCCGCCGCAAAACATCGGCATCAGTGAAATCAACGATTTCAAATCGCTCACCGGCATCCTCTGCGAAGCGAACGATAAAGCGGTTGTCGGTCGCGTCGTCACGCACGCGCAACAGGTACTCGCCTTTCGCGTTCACATCGCCCGCGACGACGGGCGCTACAGTGAAGTCCGCAGAAACATCGGAAACAAACGGATGATCTATTATAAACGCTCCGTCGGAAACGCGCGATTCAATCATGAATATCTCGTAACGCAACTCTTTGGAATCCACGAGGGCGTAACGCGGCCGGTTGAATTCAAGCCTGTACGGATTGTACACGCGAAGCGTCCTCTTTCTCGCATCGAAGGTTCCCGCAACGCACGCGTTACTTCCAAGCTTTACCGCATCTATAGCCGAGAGACCTTTGCACGTTCCCGACAGCGTACACAATCGCCCGCCCCGCAGTGGTTTATCTTCAGGAATCATCTCAACGCGCAGAAGCGGAGGCCCGATGCCGGGCGCTTCGAGCAATATGCGCTTCTTTGTAGGCACATAGCCGGAAGCGGCAATATCCATATCAAAGGATTCTTCCGGCAGATCGTCGGCCATAAAGATAAAATAGCCGCCCGGCTTGGGCATCGGCCTTTTCGGTCTGCCGTTCACCGATATCCGTATATCGTTCTCTATACCGCGACCGTCCGTCGCGTCGGAGAATTGAAGCGCCAAGGCCAGTTTGTGGGTGAATACGGAAGGCATACTCTTCTCCTTTTTTCCATGTCATTCCGGGAACAACTGTCACGAATCCTTCTCGCCCGTCGCTTGAATCGTGAAACTGGCCTCGCGAACCGGCGTTTCGTCCACAACTATCTCGCTCGAAAGGAACACGGGGGCCGCCTTGTAGAACAGGCTGACTTGGTAGGGCTTGTTTATGGCCGACCATACGCGAACCTTGTCGTCGAGACTAATCTTGGCGGGAGACAAGATTATGGGAGCTTCCTCGGATTCCAACCATGTCTGCAGCGTATTCGGGAAGATCAGGTTTCCGTCGTTCACTATCTGCGCCGCCCTCCCTATGATCTTCTGTATGTCGTGCGCCTTGAGCCCCATCTGCGACGAACCGTTGATAAAGAGCATATAATACAGGCTGTACGGCTTCGGGGCTTTCTTTAAGCGTGTTTTTCCGACGCGCAGCGGCCCCATGGATATCTCGCCCTCTTCCCTTATATCGTACAGATAGAGACCAAGGATGTAATCGACGTCCTGCTCCGCAGGCGACGACACCTCGATGTTGTTCGGCGAGGGAACCGGTTCGGGGCACATCTTCTCGCGGAGCAGCTTAACGATATGCGCGCTCACATCGGAAATAATAGGATAATCTGCCAATACATTCTCCATTCCGCCGCGTCACGGCTTATTTGCGACTCTCGGATATCACGCACCGGCCGTTCGCATCAATCGAGAAAGAAGCTCCGCCGCGCAATCGCTTATCTCCCGGGAAACCAACACGGCAAGTCCCGTCCCCGGAATGGGCTCCGCCCAAACGCCGAATGTCTCGTACGTATAATCGGACGGCAGATACATCTCGTTTTTATACGCGGCCGGGAAGGCCATATAGTCCACATCCTCCCGGTTCGGGCCCGTGATGATCTCGGCGGAATACACCGTGTAGAAGCGGTATTCCCCGCCGCGCGCCAGAGCGCCGCCGTTCATATTCTTGTTCCATACATAACGCAGCTTTAAATAGTCCGCTAACATGCGCGCGGGCACATACTGCTCGGACGCATCCCGCAGCTCCTCGAACGCCAAGCCGCCCGTTTCAAGCAAGCGGTTTGATTCCGCGCGCATAAGGCCGTTCAAGGACGTGTCGCCGAATTCATCCGCGTACATGGCGAGCGCCAAAACCAATACGGCGTCCTTTTCGGCTTCGCTCAAGCCCTCCGCGTCCGCAAAGCCGCTCGTAAGGTCGTCGCCGCCGCCCGTCGCGACGCTCGTTATCGTCCCCGCGAGAGCGGCGCCGTTACCCGTAAGGCCGTCGTCTCCGCGGCCCGGGGCGTCCGGGGCGCGCCCGGCGCCGCCCGTACCCGTGCCCGCGCCGCCGCCGGCGCCCGCGCCTCCGATCAGCCCGTCGTCGAATAGCCTCGCGCCCTCATTGTCGCCGCTGAAGTACGCATCCGCGACGGCGCGCGCCTCATCGGATGACAGGCCGGCCGCCGTCACGCG
>JAISBV010000104.1 GCA_031266025.1 Eubacteriales Family XIII. Incertae Sedis bacterium | reverse complement strand
AACGCCACCATCTGCCCGAGTCCGAACCTCTGGAACAGCGTCTTTGTTATCGCCGCCGTCAGAGTCGTTTTCCCGTGGTCAACGTGTCCTATGGTTCCGATGTTTACGTGCGGCTTGGTGCGTTCAAATTTTGCCTTGGCCATGATTGTTTCTCCCGATTGTTACCACTTAACCGACTGTCCTTTTGAAACCGATCTCCGAAAAAATCTTCGGTCGGTTAAGTGGTTTTGATTGAATTTTGAATCAGTAACTTTCTTTTGTTGTTACCATTACTTATTTATCTTATCCACCAAATTGTCAGGCAATTTTTCGAAATGATCGAATTGCATGACGTATACGCCTCGGCCCTGCGTTCTCGATCTCAAATCCGTAGCATAGCCGAACATCTCCGAAAGCGGCGCGAGCGCGCGTATTACGGCCGCGCCCGACATCATCTCCGAGCCTTCGATCTTGCCGCGTCTTGAGCTTATGTCTCCGATCACATCGCCCATATACTCCTCAGGCGCCGTGACTTCAAGCTTGAATATGGGTTCAAGAAGCACAGGAGAAGCTTTTTTCGCGGCTTCGCGGAAGGCCATAGACGCCGCGATCTTGAACGCGATTTCCGACGAGTCGACCTCATGATAGGAGCCGTCGTACAATTCCACGCCTACGTCCACGACCTGATAGCCCGCTAAGGGGCCGTTTTGCATAGCTTCGCGTATGCCGTCCTCAATCTTGGGAATGTATTCCTTGGGAACGACGCCGCCGACGATGGAGTTTTTAAATTCGAAGCCGCTGCCCGCGTCTCTCGGATAGACGCGTATCTTGACGTGACCGTACTGTCCGCGCCCTCCGGATTGTTTCGCGTACTTGTTGTCGACGTCCGCCGGCTTTGTGAGGGTTTCCTTGTAGGATACCTGCGGCTTGCCGATATTCGCTTCTACTTTAAATTCGCGCAGCAGCCTGTCCACTATGATCTCAAGATGCAGTTCGCCCATACCCGCGATAATGGTCTGTCCTGTTTCCTCGTTTGTGTAGGTTTTGAATGTTGGGTCTTCCTCGGCCAACTTCGCGAGGGCTATGCCCATCTTGTCTTGCCCCGCCTTCGTTTTGGGCTCGATGGCGATCTCTATGACGGGATCCGGAAATTCCATGGATTCCAATATGACCGGGTGGCGGTCGTCGCAGAGCGTGTCGCCCGTCGTAGTATCCTTCAGACCCACAGCCGCAGCGATATCTCCCGCGTAAGCCTCGTCAAGCTCCTCGCGCCTGTTCGCGTGCATCTGCAATATGCGCCCGATGCGCTCCTTCTTGTCCTTTGTAGAGTTGTATACGTGCGTTCCGGCCTTCAGCGTTCCCGAGTATACGCGAAAGAACGCCAATTTGCCTACAAAAGGATCGACCATGATCTTGAACGCCAGAGCCGAAAAATGCCCCTTGTCGTCGGCGGGACGTTCCGCTTCCTTATCCGATCTCGGATCCACGCCCTTGATGGGCGGTATGTCGAGCGGCGAGGGAAGGTAATCCACCACCGCGTCAAGCAGCATTTGAACGCCTTTGTTCTTGTAGGCTGAGCCGCATGTTACGGGAACCATTTCGCCGGCCACCGTCATATTTCTGACGGCTTCGCGAATCTCATCCTCCGAAAGGTCTCCGCTCTCAAGGTATTTTTCCAGAAGCGACTCGTCGGATTCCGCCACCGATTCGATCAGGTTGCGGCGCCATTCGAGCGCCTTTTCGCCAAGCGAGACCGGTATGGCTTCTTCCTCGTATTCTTTGCCGAGGTCGTCTTTGTATACCTCCGCTTTCATTCTTACAAGATCCACTATGCCGATGAAGCTGTCCTCGGAGCCTATAGGCAGCTGTACAGGAACGGCGTTGGCCTTGAGTTTATCCTTGACCATGCCTACGACACGGTAGAAATCCGCGCCCATGATATCCATTTTGTTTATGAATATCAGTCGCGGAACGCCGTATTTCTGCGCTTGCCGCCAGACGGTTTCCGACTGCGGTTCCACGCCGCCCTTGGCGCACAGCACGGTGACGGCGCCGTCAAGTACGCGCAGAGACCGTTCCACCTCCACAGTGAAGTCCACATGGCCCGGCGTATCTATGATGTTGATTCGCGTATCGTTCCACTGCGCTGTGGTAGCGGCGGAGGTGATCGTAATGCCGCGTTCCTGTTCCTGTTCCATCCAGTCCATAGTCGCGGCGCCTTCATGCACCTCCCCCATTTTATGGGTTTTTCCCGTATAGAATAAAATCCGTTCGGTTGTGGTTGTTTTCCCGGCGTCTATATGCGCCATGATTCCGATGTTGCGTGTCTTTTCCAGTGAAAAAGGTCTTGGCATCAGTTATACCTCCTTTCTGCCGTATTGTAATCGTAAAACGACCCCCGCGGCCGCGCCCGGGGGTCGTTACGGTCGTTCTACCACCTGTAATGCACAAAGGCCCTGTTGGCCTCCGCCATCTTGTGGGTGTCTTCTTTTTTCTTGACAGTGGCGCCCGTGCTGTTGGCGGCGTCCATAAGCTCTTTCGCCAATCTTTCGGACATGGTTTTTTCGCCGCGCGCACGCGCGTATTTCGTCAGCCAACGAAGCCCCAAGGTTTGACGTCTGTCCGTGCGGACTTCTATGGGCACCTGATAGTTGGCGCCGCCTACGCGTCTTGCCTTGACTTCGAGTACGGGCATAATGTTGTTGATGGCCTTTTGGAAAATCTCAAGGGGTTCTTCCCCCGTGACTTTCCGGATGCGATCAAACGCGTCGTAAACGATGGATTGCGCCGTTCCCTTTTTACCGTCCAACATGATGCTGTTGATCAGCTTCGCGACGACGACGTCGTTGTAGATGGGATCGGGCAGCACTTCCCGTTTCGGAACGCCTTTTTTTCTTGGCACGTCTCTTCCCTCCTTGCGCGGCGCTCATTTCGGTACGCGGCGTGAGCGGGCCGAAATATATCCGCGCAAATATTCCATAAACCAGAGTGTTTATCGGTACTCGACGGCCTGTCTCGACCGCCGCGGGCGCCTTGTGATGTTTATATATCACGGCACTTGATGATGTCCGATTATTTTGCTTTCTTGGGTCTCTTGGCGCCGTACTTGGAACGGGCTTGCCCCCTGTTCGCTACGCCTGATGTGTCCAATACGCCTCTGACGATGTGGTAACGCACGCCGGGGAGATCCTTCACCCTGCCGCCCCTTATGAGGACGACGCTGTGCTCCTGCAGGTTGTGTCCTATGCCCGGTATGTAGGCTATGACCTCGATACCGTTGGAAAGACGAACGCGAGCAACCTTTCTGAGCGCCGAATTGGGCTTTTTGGGCGTTACGGTTTTGACGGACGTGCATACGCCGCGTTTCTGAGGCGCAGCTTGATCCGTAGGCTTTCTTTTGAGGGTGTTGAGCCCCTTGAGCAACGCCGGCGCCGTCGATTTCTTGACGGACTTTTCCCTGCCTTCTCTTACCAATTGGTTGATTGTCGGCATTCTGCAATTCTCCTTTCTTCAAATATTTTGTTACCGATAAATATATCCGCAAAGCCGCAGATTGAACACTATTTTATCACAAAACGCGGCTCGTACGCAAGTTATATTTGTATGTAACTACTCAAACGTCATGTGATTTTTGCCCATCTCGGAACCTGCCGTCGGTTATTGTCCTCCTCACGTAGCTCTAAGTACGCTCCGGGGGCCAAAACCGCCGGCAGAACCCGATCTGAACAAAACTGACACGACGTTTGAGTAGTCTTGATTGAACCTTTGATACGTAGTAACTATTGTATGTAACTACTCAAACGTCACGTGATTTTCACCCGTTCGCAAGCTCCGGGCACAAGTGCCTGTTAATCCAATTCCACGATATCCGTTTCGTTCGGCGACTCAATGCCGTTCTGTTCAAAACTGTCCAACGAAACGTCCGACGCAAAGCCGTCCGAATCGAGATCGCCGAGATCAAGGTTGCCGAGATCAAGTTCGCCGGATGCGAGACCGTCCGGCAAAAAGCCGTTTGACATATAGTTGCCCGGCATGGGGCCGTCCGCCACTTCCGTCATACCGGCCACTTCCATGATTTCCTGATCCAATTCATCGTCGTCTTCGTCGGATTCTCTGTTGCTGTCGGAGAATGACTCCATATATTCCGAGTTGACGCCGTAGTCTATGTCGATATTCCTGTAGCGCTTCATACCCGTTCCGGCCGGTATAAGCTTGCCTATAATGACGTTTTCCTTGAGCCCCGAAAGTTTGTCCGTCTTGCCCTTGATAGCGGCGTCCGTCAGCACGCGCGTCGTTTCTTGGAACGATGCTGCGGAGAGGAAGGAGTTAGTCGCGAGCGAGGCCTTTGTGATGCCGAGCAGTATGCGTTTGCCTACCGCCAACTCGCCGTTCTCGGGAACGGCCGCGTTGGCCTCTTCGATTTCGGATTTGTTGTAAAAAGCGCCCGGCAGCAGCCAAGTGTCGCCCGCCTCATCAATCTTGTATTTCGAGAGCATCTGACTGACTATGACCTCTATGTGCTTATCGTTGATGAATACGCCTTGCAGCCTGTATACGCGCTGTACTTCTTTTAGAAGATACTGATACACGCCCTCTACGCCTTTCAGGCGCAGTATATCATGAGGATTGAGGAAGCCGTTCGTGATCTGATCGCCCGCTTGAATGTAGTCGCCTTCCTTGATCTTGATCTGCAAGCCGTAGGGGATTACATAAAGCCTTTCCTCGTCGCCGCGTATCTTGACTTCTATTTTGTTGTCCTTTCGCGGCGAGACCGACACGACTGTGCCGTCCGCCTCGCATATCTCGGCGAGTCCTTTGGGTTTGCGCGCCTCGAAAAGTTCCTCGACGCGCGGCAGACCGTGCGTGATATCGCCTCCCGCAACGCCCCCTGTATGGAATGTGCGCATCGTAAGCTGTGTGCCGGGTTCTCCTATGGATTGCGCCGCCGTGATGCCGACGGCTTCGCCTATATTTACGCTTTCGCCTGTCGCTAAGTTCCTGCCGTAACACTTGGCGCAGATACCCGTTTCGCTGTGACATGTCATGACTGAACGGATGGCTACGGCGTCTATGCCGGCCGCTTCTATGGCGTCGGCCGCTTCTTCGGATATTTCCTCGTTCTGTTCGACTATGATCTCACCCGTGGCCGGATGCGCTATGTCTGTGAGCGATATCCTGCCGATGATCCTGTGCTTGAGCGGTTCTATGACTTCCTTGCCTTCAAGAAACGCCGTTACCTCTATGCCTTCATCTGTTCCGCAATCGTATTCGCGGACTATAACGTTGTGGGAAACGTCAACCAATCTTCTTGTCAGGTAGCCCGATTCGGCTGTGCGCAGCGCGGTATCGGCCAGACCTTTGCGCGCGCCGTTCGTGGATATGAAGTATTCGAGAACGGACAGCCCCTCGCGGAAGTTTGCCTTGATGGGTATCTCTATCGTCCTGCCGGACGCGTTAGCCATAAGGCCGCGCATACCGCCGATCTGGCGAATCTGACTTTTGCTGCCTCTTGCGCCGGAATGCGCCATTATGTAGAGGTTGTTCAAGGTTCCGAGCGAATTCATCAGCGCGTCCGCTACGTCTTCCGTGGCCCTGTTCCAAATTTTTACGGCGCGTTCGTAGCGTTCGGCGTCCGACATGAGCCCGCTCCTGTACGCCGTTTCGTATTGGGCGATCTTCTTCTCGGCTTCGGTGACTATGACTTCCTTTTCTGCCGGAATCTCCATGTCCGAAACGCTGATGGTAACAGCCGCCACTGTAGAGTAGTGGAAGCCTACGTCCTTGATATAGTCGAGCATAAGGGCGGTATTCGTATTGCCGTGAAGCCTGTAGCAGCGGTCTATGATCTGGCCGAGTCTCTTCTTGTCGCAGAGAAAGTCCGCTTCAAGCGAGTATTTGTCGGCGGAGCGGTCTACGAAGCCCAAATCCTGAGGTATTCGCTCATTGAATATAAATCTGCCCACCGTGGATTCTATAAGCTTGCCGCGCGTGTCGTCGGCGTCCGCGTAACGTCTGACCTTGACGCGCGCGTGCAGACCGATAATGCCGCTTTGATAGGCCATGAGCATTTCGTCATAATCCGCAAACGCTTTTCCGTCGCCTTTTTCGGCCGGCGTATTCCGCTCTTCCTCGCCGGGATGCGTCAGGTAATAACTGCCCAGAATCATATCCTGGGTAGGCGTCGTGATAGGCGAGCCGTCCTTGGGCGCCAGAATATTGTTGACGGACAGCATGAGGAAGCGTGCTTCGGCCTGCGCCTCCACGGTAAGCGGTACATGCACGGCCATCTGGTCGCCGTCGAAGTCCGCGTTGTACGCCGTGCAGACGAGGGGATGCAGCTTGATAGCCTTGCCTTCGACGAGCACGGGTTCAAAGGCTTGTATACCCAATCTGTGCAGTGTGGGCGCGCGGTTCAAGAGAACGGGATGTTCTTTTATGACCTCGTCAAGCACATCCCACACCTCCGGCCTGATCTTCTCGACCATGCGTTTAGCGCTCTTGATATTGTGCGCGTAGCCGTTGTACACCAACTCTTTCATAATAAAGGGCTTGAACAGTTCGAGGGCCATCTTCTTGGGAAGTCCGCATTGATAGAATTTCAATTCCGGGCCGACTACGATGACAGAGCGACCCGAATAATCCACGCGTTTTCCGAGCAGGTTTTGGCGGAACCGCCCCTGCTTGCCTTTCAGCATGTCGGACAGGGATTTCAGCGGTCTTGAACCGGGGCCCGTTACGGGTCTGCCGCGTCTGCCGTTGTCTATAAGGGCGTCCACCGCCTCCTGAAGCATCCTTTTTTCGTTTCTGACTATGATGTCGGGAGCGTTAAGGGCTTGGAGCCTTAGCAGCCTGTTGTTCCTGTTTATGACCCTCCTGTACAGGTCGTTCAAATCAGACGTCGCGAAACGGCCGCCGTCGAGCTGAACCATCGGCCGCAGATCCGGCGGTATAACGGGTATGGCTTCAAGTATCATCCACTCCGCTTTGTTGCCGGACATACGCAGCGCCTCTATCACTTCGAGACGGCGCACTATGCGAATTTTCTTTTGGCCCGTGGAGTCCTTCAGCTTTTGGCGCATGTCCGCGGCCAAGTCGTCCAAATCTATGTGCGTCAGAAGTTCGCGCACCGCTTCCGCGCCCATAGTCGCGCGAAAATCGTTCCCGTATTTTTCCCTGAACTCCCTGTATTGCTGCTCCGTCAGGATTTCCTTGTATACGAGTTCCGTATCTCCGGGGTCAAGCACGATATAGGCGGCGAAATACAGCACCTTTTCAAGATTTCTTGGCGAGATGTCGAGCACCAAGCCTATGCGGCTCGGTATTCCTTTAAAATACCATATATGGGAAACAGGGGCAGCCAGATCTATGTGCCCCATGCGCTCGCGTCTGACCTTGGCTTTCGTTACCTCGACGCCGCAGCGGTCGCAGATTATGCCTTTGTACCGTATGCGCTTGTATTTGCCGCAATGGCATTCCCAGTCCTTCATAGGGCCGAATATCTTTTCGCAGAAAAGGCCGTCCTTTTCCGGTTTGAGCGTTCTGTAGTTGATCGTTTCGGGTTTTTTCACCTCGCCTCTCGACCAGCTCCTGATTTTTTCCGTCGATGCGAGACTGATCTGAAGGGCCTCAAAGTTGTTCAGTTCATGCAAGGCGCTGTTCCCCCTTTCTACTCATCTTTGTCGTCGGACTTTTCTTGCGGAAATTCCGGCTCTTTGATATCCGTCGCCGGCGCTCCGAAAATCCCGCCGCCGTCAAGCGCGGCCTCCGAAAGTTTCAGGTCTATGGCGTCGAGGTTCTCTTCGGCGGAAATCTCGTCGTCCAATTCATCGTCATTGAACCCTTCGTCCGCGATATCGCCCTCATATTCGGAATCTTCATCCGCGGCGCCGTCAGGATCGTCATTGTTAAAGTCGATTTCGCTGCGCATGGATTCTATTTCTATGATGCGCTCTATGCTTGAAGCGCCCGCGTCTACGGATTCCTTGAGATCTATTTCTTCGTTTTCCTCGCTCAGCACCTTGACGTCGAGACCGAGACTCTGCATTTCCTTTATAAGCACCTTGAAGGATTCGGGAATGCCGGGTTCCGGAATGTTCTCCCCTTTCACGATGGCCTCGTATGTCTTCACGCGTCCCACGACGTCGTCCGATTTTACGGTCAGTATTTCCTGCAGCGTGTACGCGGCGCCATAGGCTTCAAGCGCCCAAACCTCCATCTCTCCGAAACGCTGTCCGCCGAACTGGGCCTTGCCGCCGAGCGGTTGCTGCGTGACGAGTGAATAAGGGCCTGTGCTTCGCGCGTGTATCTTGTCGTCCACCAAATGGTGGAGTTTCAGCATGTACATATAGCCGACCGTAACGGGGTTGTCGAACGGTTCGCCTGTTCTGCCGTCGCGCAGCTTCAGCTTGCCGCTCTCGGGGAAGCTGTTTTCTTTCAACAGGTTTACGATATCCGCTTCCGTCGCGCCGTCGAATACCGGCGTGGATATATACCAGCCTTTTTGCGCGGCCACGAGCCCGAGATGCACTTCGAGAACCTGTCCCACGTTCATGCGCGAAGGAACGCCGAGCGGATTGAGCATGACTTGAAGAGCTTCGCCGTTTTCGAGAAAAGGCATATCCTCTTCCGGCAGTATGCGGGAGATGACGCCTTTGTTCCCGTGGCGCCCGGCCATCTTGTCGCCTACGCTGATCTTGCGCTTTGTGGCCACATAGCAGCGCACAAGTTTGTTGACGCCGGGCGGCAGCTCATCGCCGTTCTCGCGGCAGAATATCTTGACGTCGACCACGATGCCCGTTTCTCCGTGCGGCACGCGCAGTGACGTATCCCTGACCTCGCGGGCTTTTTCGCCGAAAATCGCGCGAAGCAGACGTTCTTCGGCCGTCAGTTCCGTCTCGCCCTTGGGCGTGACCTTCCCGACTAAAACATCATAAGAACCGACTTCCGCGCCTATACGAATGACGCCTTCCTCGTCCAAGTCCTTGAGAGCCTCCTCGCCGACGTTCGGTATGTCGCGCGTGATCTCCTCGGGCCCAAGCTTCGTATCTCTCGCTTCGGCCTCGTACTCCTCTATGTGGAGGGACGTCAGCGTGTCGTCCATAATAAGGCGCTCGTTCTGTATGATGGCGTCCTCATAATTGTAACCTTCCCAAGTCATGAAGCCTATCAGCAGATTCTTGCCGAGAGCCACTTCGCCTTCGTCCGTAGCCGGCCCGTCGGCTATAACCTCGCCTTCGTCCACATGCTCGCCCTTGACGACGATCGGGCGCTGATTGATACAGGTGCCCTGGTTGGAACGCTTGAATTTGAGCATGCGATACTCGTCTTTGCCCGGCCCCTTGTCGCGTTCTATGACGATCTTTATTGCGTCCACGTATACGACGGTTCCGGCGTTCTTTGCCAGAATGACTACGCCGCAGTCGCGCGCGGCGACATATTCCATACCCGTTCCTATGATCGGCGCTTCGGAAACAAGAAGCGGTACGGCCTGTCTCTGCATGTTCGAGCCCATGAGCGCTCGGTTCGCGTCGTCGTTTTCAAGGAACGGAATCATGGCCGTCGCCACGGAAACGACTTGCTTTGGCGAGACGTCCATATAGTCGACCCTGTCGCGCGAAACGAGGTCAATTTCGCCTCCTTCGCCTCGCGACGCCACCCTGCGGTTCAGAAAACGCCCGTCATTACCCAAAGGCTCGTTCGCCTGAGCGATAATAAGCTTTTCCTCTTCATCGGCGGTCAGATAATCTATTTGCTCTGTTACTATGCCGGTTTCTTTGTCGACGCGGCGATAGGGCGTTTCGATAAAACCGTATTCGTTTATCCGTCCGTATGTCGTCAGCGAGCCTATCAGACCGATGTTCGGGCCTTCAGGAGTCTCTATCGGGCACATGCGCCCGTAATGAGAGTGGTGTACGTCGCGCACCTCAAAGCCGGCGCGTTCCCTCGAAAGACCGCCGGGGCCGAGGGCCGAAAGCCGTCTCTTATGCGTGAGTTCGGCCAATGGATTGTTCTGATCCATGAATTGAGAAAGCTGTGAGCTTCCAAAAAATTCTTTTATCGCCGCCGTGACAGGGCGTATATTCATCAGAGCCTGGGGCGTCGTTACGTCTATATCCTGTATCGTCATTCTTTCTTTGACGACGCGTTCCATGCGGGCGAGACCGATGCGGAACTGGTTCTGAAGCAGCTCGCCCACGTTTCGAACCCGCCTGTTACCGAGATGATCTATGTCGTCTGTGCTGCCTATGCCGTGCGGCAAATTCAATATATAGCTTATGGACGCCACTATATCGTCTATAATGATGTGTCTGGGCGAAAGCTCGTTCTTGCGCGCGATCATGGCTTCCCTTATATCGGCTTCTCCCTTCACGGCGTCAAGTATCTCGCGCAGAACGGGGTAGTACACCTTGTCTTGGAATTTCAGGTCGCTTACATCGAAGTCTATGTATTCCGAGATGGGAACGAAGTTGTTCCCGATGACTTTTGCGACAACGTCGTCGTCGCCGTACACCAATACATGCTTGACGCCCGCGTTTTCTATTTCGACCGCCTTGGCGCGGTCAATCTGCATGCCTTTCTCAATCAGGATTTCGCCCGTATTCGGGTCGGCCACGTCTTCGGCTGCCGTCGACTTCTCCAAGCGGTTCGACAGGCCAAGCTTCTTGTTGTACTTATAGCGGCCGACCTTGGCCAGATCGTAGCGTCTCGCGTCGAAAAACAACGAGTCAAGCAGGGATTTGGCTCCTTCTACGGTGGGCAGCTCACCCGGGCGCAGTTTTTTATATATCTCCCTCAGACCTTCTTCGTAATTTGCGGAAGGATCTTTTTCCAAGGTTTTTTGCAGTCTCGGATCATCTCCGAACAGCTTTATGATTTCTTTATTGGAAGCAAAGCCGAGCGCGCGAAGCAGCGTCGTTACAGGCTGCTTTCTCGTCCTGTCGACGCGGACGTTTATGACTTCGCTCGAATCCGTTTCGTATTCGAGCCACGCGCCCCTGTTCGGTATCACCGTGGTCGAGAACAACTTGTTGTTGGACTTGTCCGTCGTGACGTCGTAGTAAGGGCCCGGCGAACGGACGAGCTGCGTCACAACGACGCGTTCGGCGCCGTTATATATAAATGTACCTTTTTCCGTCATAAGCGGAAAATCCCCCATGAAGACTTCCTGCTCCTTGACCTCGCCGGTTTCCTGATTGACAAGGCGCACCCTTACCTTCAAAGGCGCGGCGTATGTGACGTCGCGTTCTTTGCATTCCTCCTGATCGTACTTCGGCGGATCTTTGGGCGTGTTCAGGGAATAGTTCAAAAATTCGAGCGCCAAATTCCCGGCATAATCTTTGACCGGGGAAATATCTTCGAAAACCTCTTTCAAACCTTCTTCGACAAACCACCGATAGGATTCGGTTTGAATTTGTATGAGATTGGGCATCTTGGCTACTTCGCGAATCTTCGAATAGCTCATGCGCGTTTTCTTACCGATTTTGACGGGCTCCGGCATATTGATTACTCCTCGCTCAAACTATGCAGAAAAGAAACCGGCGTTCGTCCCGTTTTCGACGTGATGCAACCGGTCTCCGCGCTTCAATTTCAGATGAATCCGCAATTAAAGCAGACAAAATCAACGAATCAACGAGAGGTTAGGGCGTTTCGCCGCTTGCAGCGCAGGGAAAAACCCGCCAAGCGTTGAATCGTATGGCAGTCTATAATACTATCATATTACGGGGGGCGAGTCAAATGATTTTTACTGTTTTTAAGAATATTTAAAAATTGGCAAAATAGGATATGTATCTCAATTGAGACAGGACAGCAATTTTTGCAATATAAAAGACAAGAATCCTGATATGCGCCGCAGACCGAATATGTTATAAATAGTTTGTGCGTTGGAATCAGCCGTATCGGACAGTGTCGCGCCGGACATCTTTTATCCGGCGAATATGCCGCGCGCGCCGAATGACGTCTTGACACAATGCCGAGTATCGTAAACAATTGATTGTCGGAGAATGAGGAGGTGAAATGTGGACACAACAAATGATGCAACGCAAATAAGGGATCTTATCGAACGGTGGGTGGTGTATCGCGACGCGTTCCTGTGGGACAAGTTTCGTAAGGTTTGGCATCCGGAAGGGGTGATGATCGCCACCTGGTCGCAGTCAAGCTATGAGGATTTCATCAAAAACACCGAGTACGGCAAGAAAGAACACGGTCTTTGGTATATGCACATATTGGGCGGCAGCGGGATTGAGGTGAACGGCGACAGAGGCGTATCAATGACGAAAATGATCATAACGCAGCGCATAGAACTGGACGGAGTGCTTTGCGATATGAACAATTTTGCCCGGCATTTCGATTTTTGGGAGAAGAGAGACGGACGCTGGGGGCTTTTGCGCCGGGAAACGATTTGCGATAAGGACACATTGGCGCCCGTGTACCCCGACGAAGCGGCCAAGCTGAAATTGGATCGGAGTATTTTGGAGAAATATCCGCAGGAATACCGTTACCTTGCGTACTGCGCGGTATACAACGGATACGGCGTTTCGGGCGACGTTCCCCGCTACAGCGGAGGTTCCGCACTTGAAAATCTTTATAGGCGCGGGGACGACTGGCTGTCCGGAAAACTTGCGAATCCGAACGCTCCCGGCTGAGACATGCCGCGCAACCTCACAGAATATCGGTTCGCCGTCGTGCAAAAGGGGACGCCGCTATGAAAATTGTCAAAACTTCTTTTAACGGAAGACAGTATATGATGCGACGGAATTTTGAACTTTTGCACTTATGTGACAGAAGATTAAAGGGAGTCAGCGACCATTACCACAACTACTACGAGGTTTATTTCCTCAATTCGGGCGCCGACGTGGAGTATCAAATAGAGGGTGTGAGTTACACATTGCGCCCCGGCGACATATTGATTATAAACTGCTTTGACGTCCACAAATCAATAATAAATGTAAATTCGCTCTATGATCGCGTTGTATTTTGGATAGATCCGCAGTATTTGAGAAGTCTTGGCAGCAAGGAGACAAACCTTTGCCGCTGCTTTGAGAATACGGTTCTCAGGAGCAGAAATCTCATACGACTCGAGAAGGAAGCGCTGTATACGGTGAAGAGTACGCTCGGAAAGTTGGAGAAAGCGTATTTCGGAGAGAATTTCGGAAACGACCTGCTGATTGAATCCCATATCCGTGAAATTATGATCATGTTGAACAGGGCGTGCTTGGACATAAAGGAAGAAAGAATCGAAAGCGACATATGCGTGAACAAGATCGTGGAATCGGCGCTGCGTCTTATCACCGAGAATCTTTCGGCGGATTTGTCGCTTGACAGGCTGAGCAATGAGCTGTTTGTGAGCAAATATCATTTGTCGCGGGAATTCAAGAAAAATGTCGGGTATACAATTCATCAGTATATCACGCTCAAACGTCTGCTGATGGCAGAGGAATTATTGCTGTTCAATGACGTATCCGTAACAGAGGTATGTACACGGTGCGGATTCAGAGATTATTCGAACTTTATCCGCACATTTACGAAGTATTACGGTATGCCGCCCGGTCAGTTTTCGAACACATCGGGCAGATACACCGGAACTGTTAGGGTAAACGATTCGGCGTATGACGAACATGCTGTCGAAATAGGTTGAAGGAGGAAGACCCAATGGAAAAGGAAAGAAGAAGGATATTAATATCTGTTTTGCTTGCGGTACTTTTGCTTTTTGTGTTATCGGGATGCGGAGGTTCTTCGAATTCGGGTTCGGCTTCGGATTCGGGCGGCGCCGACGTCGGTGAAAGTGATGCCGTCGCAGCGGATACCGGGGAAATTTATACCGTTCGCATGGGTTGCGCAACCGTGCTCCCGAGTCATCCGAACCAATTTATGGAGGAGTTTAAGGCGGCGATCGAAGCAAAAACGGATCGCTTCGCGGTGGAGCTTTATCCCGCAAATCAGCTCGGCTCAAATGTTCAGATGATTCAGGGTTTGCAAAACGGAACCGTACAGTGCGTGGTTCTTCCCGTAGGCTTTTTTACGCCTATAGCGCCCATCATGAACGTATTGGATCTGCCGTCTCTTGTGCCTGACAGCGAAATGCAGTACAGGATGCTGAATGAATCCGAGGTAGGGAACGCGTTCAGAACAGAGATATCGAAGGCGGGCATGACGCCGCTGTCTTATCTGTGGTGCGTCGAAAAGGAAATGATGCTCAATAAACCGGTAAATTCACTGTCCGATATGAAAGGCCTGAAAATACGCTGCTTTGACAGCTCGGTCGCGCAAAATGAAATAGTGGCTTACGGGGCGTCGCCTGTAAGTATGTCCACGGGAGATTTGGCGATGGCTCTGCAGCAGGGCGCGATAGACGGCGTTTTGGCCGACGTGACGCTGTACGATCCTATGAAACTGTATGAAAAAGCGCCGTACCTGATCAAGGCGCCGATGAATCCGCTGAGCAATGTAGTCATGTTCAGCAACGAGCTGCTTGACAAGCTGCCCGCCGATCTTGCGCAGATATTGGAAGAAACGGTAGTGGAATGCAGGGAAAGCGTATACGACTATACGCAAGATTACATCCAAGATTGCTATGATGATATGCAAGCCAACGGATGCACATTCGTGGAACCCTCTGAAGAATTCAAAAATGAAATAGATTCGGCCGTGGTCGAAGTGCATGAGAAATTAAAGAACGAGATGCCCGACGCGATTCCGCTTTACGATATGGTAGTGGCCTATGTCGCGGAGAATGCCGGTTAAAGCGCCGGAGCCGCCCGCGCGGGAAAGGGCGGCCTTTCCCGCGCGGGCGGATATTTGTACTCGTGAGCGATTGGAAATTCCGACCGCAGTTGCCTGTTTTGCGCGGCGGATCCGGACGCGGAATTCGGGAGGTAATACATGTCAAAGTTGAGGATGTTGCTAAATGGCGGTTTGACCGGACTAATGGCAATATCAACGGTTTTCCTTGCAGTGAGCGCGTTGCTTTCCACGTATAACGCTATAGCGCGCTCTTTTTTTTCGTTCAGCAGCCCGTGGATCGAGGAACTGTGCTGCTATCTCTGCGCTCTTATGATGTTTTTGATGATGCCGCGTCTCGAATATTTCGACGATCAGTTGTCAATATCGTTTCTCAATGAAAAACTGAAAAATCATCCGGCCGGCAAGAAATTGATTTTCTGCGTAAGGGGCGTTATCACCGTATTCCTGTACGGTATACTGCTGAACGCCGGTTACAGTGTTGTTGTGAGGAATCTCTTGATAAGTTCAAAAAGCCCGGTCATGAAAGTTCCGTACGGTCAGCTTTACACCGTTGTTATGATTACCGTTGTACTTGTTATAATTTATTGGGTATTTCATTTTTTCCTGAAAAATGAACGCGGAGGCGAATTAAATGAATCTCGCTGAAATTCTGATCCCTGCGGCCGTAATATTGGTTGCTTTGGCTATTTTGAATATACCCATATATATCGATATATTGGCGGCGACATTGTATATCGCGGTGTTTGTCGTGCATGTTCCTGTGGAGAGCATATTCACCGGAATGTTTGACAATATCGCCAAGACGAGTTTCCTTTGTATCCCGTTTTTCGTTCTCACGGGTACGCTGATGCAGGAAAGCTCGCTTGGGATGCGCCTGATCAATTTTTTCATGATATTGCTGAGGAGCACGAAGGCGGGACTCGCCATAGCCTGTCTTTTGGCGAACGCCGTCTTCGGCGCCATATCCGGCTCGTCCCCGGCCGCCGTGGCTACATTCGGCAAAATCATTTATGAACCCCTTGCAAAGGTGCAGGGGCAGTCGTTGTCTACAGGTATCATAACGTCGTCCGGGGCGCTGAGCACGATTATACCGCCGAGCATAATGCTTATCATATTCGGCGTGGCGACGGAGACGTCGGTAACGAAGCTTTTTATGGCCGGTATATTGCCCGGCCTTCTGTTGGTTGTCGTCGTTTCTGTTTATCTCATTTGGAAATGTTCGAAGAATGCCGCCTTGGGTATTTATGAGTCGGGCATCGGCGAAAAGGCCGGTTTGTCCGAGATCAGAAAAACGTTTGTTGAAGCTATACCGGTGCTTGTTCTCCCCGTGATTATACTTGGCGGAATATACAGCGGCATTTTTACGCCGACGGAAGCGGGCGCCGTCGCGGCCGTGTACACGGCGCTTATTTCTATTGTTCTTCTGCGGGATATAAGATTGAAACATATCCCGGGGTATCTGGCCGAGGCCTGCAAAGTTACTTGCCAAATATTTGTTCTGATTGCCGTAAGCACATGTTTCGCGCAAGTGGCTACCATGGCGCAGCTGCCGGTTATGATCACGGCCGGATTTTCCGATTTCAACAGGGTGTCTTTTTTGCTGATGCTGAATATTCTGCTGCTCATAGTAGGCTGCCTTTTCGACACCGGCGCGGCGATACTGATATTGGCGCCGCTTCTGGCGCCTGCGGCGAAAGCGCTTATGATAGATCCGGTTCATCTCGGCATAGTATTTACGGTAAATCTTTCGATAGGCATGTTCACGCCGCCCTTCGGACTGAATATATTCGTGTCGCAGAGCATACTGAAAAAACCGATGGGCGAAATCTCAAGAGCGGTGCTTCCGTACATAATCCTGTATATTATAGGTTTGTTTATCATAACATACCTCCCCGGCATATCGCTGTTGCTGCCGAATCTTCTTGTTTGAGATAATCGTGTTAAAAATACCCGCAAGGCTTAAAATAAAGTCTTGCGGGTATTTTTATTGAAAATATTTATAAAAAAGTACTTGACACCCATTATTAGATGAGATAAGATATAAATGCAAATAACAGGAGAAAATGGAAATGATATCAATACTGATTTTGGATGAGGAGCGGGCATACGCGGCGTTACTGGCGGAGCGGCTCGCCGCAGCCGGCAGGGAGTTTTCGGTCACGGCGAATCCGCCCGCGGCGGATGATACTGCGCCTGTATCCGACGGCGTCCGCGCAGAATACGATTTTGTGATCATGAGCGAAAGCGCCTTGGCGAGGTTCGCGGGCCGCGCCGGGGACGCGCCGGGCGGCGCGCGGCTCATAGTTTTGTCCGAATCCCCGCAGGCGCCGGAACGCGCCGCCGGCACAGATCAAGGCATTTTGTATATAAGCCGCTGCGGCAGGGTCAGCGCCCTTGCCGCGATGATTCGCGCCGAATACGCGGTTCGCCCGGGAAGCGCCGGCTTCGCGCGGGCTTTTGCGGGAGGAGCGGTGAAATATATAGGATGCTTCGGTCTCGCGGGCGGCTGCGGCTCTTCTTCGGTCGCGATCGGTATAGGCAGGGATTTCGCCGCCTACAAGGGCCGGCGCGTCCTGTACCTGAGCTTTGAAAGCTTGGAGGCCGGGAGTCTTTGTGTTCGCGACGCCGAGGGCGAAAGGCATATCGGCGATTTTATGTACCTCATGCTGCGGAAACGTGACGCGGATTTGCGCCTGTTCTCAGAAGCTTGTCTGTTCAGGGACAGCTACGGGCTGGCGCGATTTTTTCCTTCGCCCGGATTAAACGACCTCGCCCGCGCCTCGCCTGAGGAAACGGGTGATTTTCTGCGGTTTTTCGACGGATGCGGCGCTTTCGACATCATTGTTTTGGATTTTGGAAGCGAATGCGGAGGGGCCGCCCGCGAGCTCATGCACCTGTGCGACGTTCTTGTTCTCGCGGAGAACGGCAGTCTTCGCGACGCGGGCAAACGCGCCCGCGCCGAAGCGTTCGCGCGCGAGGCTTGGCGGAGCGACGGCGAGCCTGTGTTCGCGGAAAACATGACGCCCCTCTCTTATGACGGCGATCCGCGCGAAGACGGCGAGATCGCGGACACGGCGGACGACGCCGACTATAAGACCGAGACTGCGGACGCCAAGAACAGGATAACGATAGATTTTGACGAAGCGAGCTTCAGGACTTTGGACGGTATGACGGATTTTGTGCTGTCGGGCGAATTCGGACTCGGCATACATAAGCTTACGGACATTCTGCTCGCGCGCATCTGCGGGTAGACGCACGCGGAGGTTTTGAAATGGATCCGGCCGCTCTTGTGAAAGAAATAACGAAGGATATGCGCGAGTATGCGGGCGCAATGCCAACGGACGACGACGAGACAGTGTTCGCGGCTATAGAGGAACACGTGCTGCGCCGCAGCGAAGCTTCGCGTTTGTCCGCGCGGGAGAAGGCAAATATTGTAGATACCGTATTTTATCGTATTCGTAAGGATTTGAGCGTGCTTCAGCCCCTCGCGGAAGATCGCGACGTCTCCGAAATCATGGTGAACGGCAAGGACTGCGTATTTGTCGAAAAAAACGGGCGCGTCCGCGAGACGGACGTTCGCTTCGAGAGCACCGAGGAATTGGAAGAGCTGATAAGACGCATAGCTTCAGGCGTTCACAGGGAGATCAACGAGATGAACCCCATACTGGACGCCCGTCTCGAAGACGGTTCGCGCGTGAACGCCGTTTACAGGAATGTGGCGTTGAACGGGCCTATACTGACGATCCGAAAATTCCCCGAAAACCGCATCACGATGGACGACCTGCTGTCATTCGGAACTATTACGGCGGAAGCCGCCGAATTTCTGCGAACGCTTGTCGAATGCGCGTACAATATCTTCATCAGCGGAGGTACGAGCTCGGGCAAGACCACATTTTTGAATGTGCTGTCGAACTACATACCCGCCGACGAGCGCATAATCGTCATAGAGGATTCCGCAGAGCTTCAGATCACGGCTATACGCAACCTTGTGCGATTGGAATGCCGCAACGCCAATGTGCAGGGCAAGGGAGAGGTAAGTATGCGGCAGCTTATCAAATCGAGTTTGCGGATGCGCCCGAATCGCATAATAGTCGGTGAGGTGCGCGGAGAAGAAGTCCTCGACATGATACAGGCCATGAATACGGGACATGACGGCTCGCTGTCCACGGGTCACGGGAATTCCACAAAAGGTATGATATGCAGACTCGAAGCCATGTACCTGCAAGCGGCCGATTTCCCGGCGGAGGCTATAAGGCGGCAGATATCCGAAGCCATAGAGATCATGGTGCATCTTGGCAAATCCGCGGACGGCCGCAGACGCGTGCTCGAAATATGCGAGGTGACGGGCATGGCGGGCGGCGAGATAGAATTGAGCACGCTGTTCAAGTATGAGGCGGGGCAAGGGCTTGTATCGGCGGGCGTCGCCATGAAAAACGATATGAAGTTGAAGATGAACGGCCGGCGCGGTCATACGCCGCTTGCGGAACCGCCGTTTCAAAAAACTTTTGAAAGGAGACGCTGAGATGCCCGATTACAGCACATACACGATGACAGCGAAGGAAACGCGCTTTTATTATGCCGCGGCTGCGGCCGGTTTCGCGCTCATGGGGCAGATATTCTATCAAAGCATTGTCTGCTCCGCGCTGCTGATAGCGTTTTCCGTTCCGTGCAAGCGATTGTACGAGAACCATTTGGCGGATAAGCGCAGGACCGCGCTCGGTATTTCGTTCCGCGACCTGCTGCATTCGCTTTCGGCCTCGTTTTCAACGGGGCGTCAGATGCCGGAGGCGCTCAGGGAAGGCCTGGACGCTATGAGACTCATATACCCCGGCGACGCGCCTATAGTGCGCGAGCTCGAACATATGACGTCGCGTCTGTTCAAAGGCAGGGACGACGAAACGGTCACGCTGAAAGATTTTGCCGACAGGAGCCGTAATGACGATATACGAAATTTCGTCGACGCCTACTTTATATGCCGTACAACGGGCGGGGATATGGAAGCCATGGTCGTGAAAGCGGCCGGCGTGATTATAGACAAGATAGAAATACAGAAGGAGCTCAAAACGCTTACAGCGCAAAAGAGGATGGAATCAAACATATTGCTGCTTCTTCCCGCCGTGATGCTCTTGTTTTTACAGCTCCTTTCGCCCGATTATATAGCGCCGCTTTATGTGGGGATCGAAGGCAGGGCAGTCATGACGGCGGCGCTCGCCTTGACGGCGCTGTCGTATATATGGAGTCTGCATCTTACGAAATTCGACATGTAAGTAAGGTTGACTACTCAAACCCCACGTGATTTTCATCCATTCCGGAACCTGAGAACTGATCTGCCTTCCTCGCGTAGCTTATAGTACGTTCCGGGGAGCCAAATCAGCTCTCAGAACCCGGCCTGAATACGCGTGCCCGGAGCTTGCGACCGGGTAAAACTGACGCGGCGTTTGAGTAGTCTTGATTGATATTTATTGACATTTCGGGGATTTATGGGAAAGTGAGGGCGCTTGTATGAAACACATAAAGATTGGGTTTATGAAGAACCGTTCGGATGCGGGCGAAAAAAGAAGCGCGGCAAAGCGCCGCGCAAACGCCGGCAAAGGGCAGGGTTTGAGCTCGCGGCTTGCGGCTGTTATGCCAAAGGCGCTGACGGGAAGCGCGGACGAGATGGAGCGCCGTCTGAAAGCGGCGTTCGGAAACAAAGATTTTCGGGGCCGGATCGAAGAGGTAAGGCGCAAGAACGCGGCGTATTGGCTTATATGCACAGGACTTTTGCTCCTGCTCGTTACGGCTGTTGTATCGCAATTGCTTCAGGGCGGCGATCCCGTCGTTTCCGTGATCAGACCGTCTTATACTGCCGCGCCGCTGCGCGTAGCCGCCGTAGCAGAAGCCGAGTACGGGAACGTGTCCGTAAAGCGCAACGTCGAGTTGACAGTGCGGCCCAAAAGCCTGAGCGACGAAGAAAAAACCGCGCGTATCAAAGAAACCGCGCGCAGACTGCCGGATTTGATACTCGGGCAAAACGAAAGTCTCTCATCTGTTTCTTCGGATCTGAATCTGATAGCTTCGGACGCGGAAACGGGGGTGGCCGTCTCATGGGCGTCGGAGAATCCCGCGCTGATAAGCGACAAGGGTGAGATGAACGGCGTCGTGGGCCGGGCCGGCGACGCGCTGAGCCTTAAAGCGAGACTGAGTCTTGAAAATATTTCCGAAACGGTGGAGATAAACGGCGTACTCGGCGTCCTTGTCTCGGAAGACGGTTTGACGGGCGATGTGACGGACGTCTTGTCGGAAACGGTGGCCGCGCTCAATGTTTCGGCGGACGGCGACGTCATGACGCTGCCCGCTTCCGACGCAAACGGCGTGCTCTACCGGTGGAGAGCTGATGTATCGGATTTCCACATACCGGAGATATCGGCCCTCGCGCTGTTCATGCTGTTCCTGCGTCACAGCCGTTACAGCTGGATAGATAAGCGCGTAAAGGCCGCGCGGCGGAGCATTATAAAGGATTTCCCGGAGTTTATCGACAAGCTGCTCTTGATGCTGAACGCGGGGCTCGTGGTGTCGGAGGCGCTTTCGAGGATTGCCGCAGACTATGAACTTCGCAGGGACGCGGGTAAGCCGAGACAGCTCTATGAAGAGCTTGTCACGATACGGCGGCGTGTGGAGCATACGAACGCACCGCTGTCCGCAGAGCTGAATATGATGGCGGCGCGCAGCGGTGTTCGTGAGTTGATGCGCTTCGCGTCCGTTGTTTCCGACAATATCGGTAAAGGCAGCGCCTTGGCGGAAAAATTGAAGGCGGAAGGCGAGTTAGTTTGGAAACTTAGGAAGAAGGACGCGGAAGAGGCGGGCAGACTGTCTGAAACGAAGATGATTCTGCCTATGACTCTGACGCTTTTAACGTTGGTTATGATCACAATGGCGCCCGCTGTGCTCGATATGAGCTGATATAACAATTATACGAGAAAAATCAGAAAAGTTGCAAAGGAGGATTGAAATGAAAGAACGGCAATTGAACGGTACATCAAGTCGCGGCATCAAAAACAGCAAAAAAGGCATGGAATTGGTACAGGTTGGCATATTGATCGGGATCGCTGTATTCCTCGGACTGATCTTCAAAACGCAGATAGGCGACTTCATCAACAACATATTCAACAGCCTGATGGGAGCGGGTTTCTGATGCGCGGCCGTGCGCGAAAGGATATCGCCGAACGGCGGGGCGGCAAGCGCGGCACGGCTATGGTTGAGGCGGCCGTCGTATTCCCGCTCACAATAGCCGCGGTGATGGCGGTCGTCTACTTGATGATAAACCTGTACAGCTTTACAGCTCTGCGTTCTGCTCTGCATATCGCGCTGCGCGCCGATGTGAACGCGGAAACAAAGCTGACCGAGACGGGCATCGTTGACGGGCGCGTGTACGACCGGTATCGTATCGCCGCGGAGCGCCGCGGAATCTCGTTCACGCACGACCGCCAAAACGTGCTCACGCCCTACGCGGCGGCGGAGGAGTTCAAGAGCTATACAGGCAACGCTATGATCAAAGGAGACGTTACGAGACGCCATTTCGGACGCTACTACATATTGGACGAGGTAAGCGCCGTGCGAAATCACTCATTGGTGAAGTCCGCAGCGGGCGCCGGGTGAGGGCTATGAACAGCAAGAGAGACTCAAAAAAATACGCGATGAGAAGCAAGAGAGGGTCGTCGGCTGTGTTCTTGGTTATGATATTGTCGGCTATACTGCTGTTGGCGGGCGTTTTGATCCAAGCGGCGGGACTGTCGGCGGGAAAAAGTTACGGGGATATCGTATTTCAAGCGGCGGGCCGCTCATTGCTGTCGGAATATGACGGCAGGTTGTACGCGGATTACGGGCTGTTCGCAATGCGAAGCGACGAGGAACAGGCCGTGCGCAAGTTGTCGCATTACAGCGACGCGAGTCTGAAAACCGGCGGGCGCGCGGGCGCGGTATGGCTGCTGCCTTGCAAGGTTACGGATTTGCGTGTACGGCTCAGCGATTTTTCGCTGCTCGACGCGGGCGCCTTTGAGAAACAGGTATTGAATGACATAAAATACATTATGGTAAACAACTTGGCGGATAAGCTGCGCGCCGCCCCCTCAGCGCCCTCGGCCGGCGCCGGCGAAGCGCGGAGTATCAACAATCAGACTATTTTGAACGGCCTGCCGTCCAAGGGTCTCGGCGGCAGCGGGCCTTCGGCGGCGTTTATGCTCGCCGCAGGCCTGCCGTCCGCGGGCGAAATCCTGAACGGCGGAACGGACGCCTTCCTTGTAACGGAGTATATAATGGCCCGTTTCGCGCACGCGCACGCGGCTGTGCCGAATTTGGCGTCCGGCCACGCGCGCTTTTTTCAAAACGAAGCGGAATACATTATAATCGGAGGCCGCGACGACGCGGAAAACCTGAAAAACGTAGAGAGCAGACTGCGTTTGCTCAGATTTGCTCTGAACGAGGTCTTTATACACAGCGACGGGGAATTGACCTCGCAGGTCAACGCTCTCGTGAGTTCATTGTCGGCTGTATTTCCGTTATTGCCCGTTCCGCTGCTCAGGGAGCTCATATACGCGGCGTGGGTGGCGGTCGAAACCGAGAACGATATGAAATTGCTGCGAGCGGGTGAAAATGTAGCGCTTTTGAAAAGGCACGGCAATTGGGCGACCGAAAGCAAGGTCATACCGAGCATAATCGTCGCGTATCTCACGAGCGCTTCGAATTCCAACAAAACCCCTCCCAATATCAAGGATACGTCGGAAAACGCCGCGCTCCGCATGAACGCCGTTTTGCCGCGCGACGCGAGCGGTTTTTCTTACGGCGATTATCTGCGGCTGTTCCTCTTCTTCACGTCAAGGGAGAACAAGCTGCTGCGCTGCATGGATTTGATACAGATCAATATGAAGATAGGATATTATGAAGCGTTTCTTATTCGTGAGCATTACGTGGGTCTGCGATATGAACTTGTCATGAACGGCGACTCGTACAGCTACAGGCAGAGCTACGACGCTGAATAGCGAGGTGACGGCATGAGGACGGCGAACAGCAAAAGAGGATCGTTCACGCTCGAGGCGGCGATATTCCTGCCCATTTTCATAATATCCGCGCTTACAGTGGCTTATCTCATAAAGCTTATAGCGGTGCAGGAGAACGTGTTTCACGCGCTTGCCGACGAAACGAGAAAGGCGGCCGCGGAAGCCGTGTTCACTCCGTATCCGCTGTTTTTCAAGGGAGACGCCGTGAAGCGCATCACGGAAGAAAACGGCGGCGAATTAGAAAATCTGCGGATCGCGCGTTTTGATTACCGTTACGGCATAGGCGAGTATACGGAGCAGATACGCGTGACGGCGGATTACGATATAGGCGTCAAGCTGCCGGCCGCCGTGATACGGGACATACCCGTATCGGATACGATACTGTGCAGGGCCTTCGTCGGAGCGGACAACTCCGCCGCGCCCATGTCCGCAGAAGAGCTTGAGGAAGAAAAAGACTCACGCACAGTGTGGATATTTCCGCGCTCGGGTACGAAGTACCACGGCGAAACATGCAGTTATATAGTAGTTTATCCAAAGGAACTCATCCTTAGCGATAATGTCAGAAAGCAATACGCGCCCTGTAAGCTGTGCGATCCCGGTTCAATGCCCGCCGGCAGTCTTGTCTACTGCTTCCGCAGCGCGGGTAAGGCGTTTCATCGCGGCGATTGCACTTCCGTGGATCGCTATGTGATTCCGATAGAGCTTGAAGAGGCGGAAGCTAAGGGTTATACTCCATGCCTGAAATGCGGCGGCTATTAGATAATAGTAACTACTCAAACCCCACGCCATTTTCACCCGTTCGCAAGCTCCGGGCACAAGTGCCCATCTCGGAACCTGCCGTCGATTATTGGCCTCCTCACGTAGCTTCAAGTACGCTCCGGGGGCCAAAACCGTCGGCAGAACCCGATCTGAACAAAACTGACGCGGTGTTTGAGTAGTCTTGATTAGTCTTTATTAGTCTTTATTGAACCTTTTTAACAGATGATCATAAGGCGTGAAATGCGTGGGGGGGGGTGTTCTGTTGAATTTTGTCGACGCGGAGGGCGGGAAACGCCGCGCGGAACTTGACGCGGCTTCGCTGTTTCCGTTTGAGGAGAAAATATTGGCGTCCGGTCGCTGCGGCGCCGTGCTGCCGGCTGTAATACTGACCGTGGGCGCCGTGCGTCTCGTACGCTACGACACAACGGGGTTTTTGCGCTTCTGCGAGTATCCGTTCCGTCATTTGGATCAGGTGCTCGGCGTATTGTATGATGTGCCGCGCGTGATACTTGAAGCAGAGGATAGGCTCTTGAGCGCGAACAAGTTCGCGCTCGGCGGGGATACGCTGTTCGTAAACGCTAAAAATCTCATGCCGGGACTGCTGTACGGCGCGGGTGAAACCGAAGGCGCGGGCTTTTGCGCGGGCTACGCCGCGCTGCTTGCCCTATCTCGAACGTGGGATCATATAACGGGGCTGCCCGAGGCCGTGCGCGGCGTGGAAGAGCGCATACGCCTTGAAAACCCCGATATAAGGAATTTGCTTCGCATTGTCGAAACCGTGAGACGCGAATGGAATTTGATTCATCCCGCCTTATTCCGTTTCGGGCGCGAACAGCCTGTGCAGCATGGCGGCGGCTTCGGCGCGGGTGGCGCCGCCGGCCGGGTCGAATAGATTGTTCGGCTTGCCCGTTACGACGCCCTTCCGGCTCGCCCACATTATCGCTTCCGTCGCGTAGTCGGATATATCGGCCGTGTCGGCGAAGGGTATGCGCGTCGCAAATGCGCCCCTTATCCCATCGCCCGTAAAATCGGCGTAGCGGTACAGTATAACGGCGAAATCCTGCCGCGATACGCGCATGTCGGGCGCGAATCTGCCGTCGCCCACGCCGAGGACGATCTCGTTCTCGGCCGCCCACTTTATGTACGGCGCGTAGTATTGCGCGCCGTCGACGTCCGTAAACGAGTCGCCCTTGTATTCGTCCGCGTCAACGCCGTAGCGTCTGCCGAGTATCGTAACGAGCATGCCGCGCGTAACGGGCGCGTTCGGGCCGAACAGGGTCTCGTCCGTGCCGAACATCAGGCCCTCAAGATACACGTAGGCCACGTCGTCATAGAACCAGTCGGATTCGCGTATATCCTCAAAGGGCATGGCGCCGCCTTGTCCGGCGTTGTTCCCGTCTTCATCGTCCGTATTTTCGTCGTCTTTGTCTTCGTCGCCCGCGCTCCCGCTCGACGAAGAGGAAGAGGGGTTGCCGGAAGACGACGCGTACAGCGCCGTGAGCGACGCGTCGCCCGCGGGCATAATGACCGTGCCGCCGGCGTCCCTCGGGAGCGCGGCTATATACCCGGGCTCGCCGGTCTGCGCGGTCTGCGTCCAACCGAGAAATGTTCCGTACGCCGTTCCCTGTATGCGCACCGCCGCGCCCGCAGGGTAACTGCCGCCGCCCGTGCCGCCCGTGACGGTCAGCGTGTACGTCGGCGTCAGGCCCGTGACATTTGTCTTCGCGAACAGCAGGACGTTTTCATTGCCTTTCGTCAAAACCGCGTGTATCGTGTGCGCGCCGTCTACGTCCGTCCAGCCCGCGGGCAGTGTGATTTTCAGGCAGTCCGCGAGATCGGGATACTGTGATCCCGCGCTGTCGTCGTCCGCGCCGTCAAATATCTGATTCAAAGCTCCGCCGCCCGATACGACATATCCTGTGTACACCTTGCCGTCAACGTAAAATTCGCCGACCTCCCATTCGCTGTATTCGCGATTTACAAGAAGATCAAAGGCGGGGGCTTCGTATACGGGCGTCAATCCGTTTGACGCGTCGACAGGCTGCAGTATCTGCCGCGCGTCGTTTGGGTCGGTCAGGTAATTGCTGCCGTTTTCGTTCAAAACGAATGCGTTGTCGGTCAGCTTCTTGCCCGTAGCGGTTACGTTCCCCAAGGATATCTCCCCGATTCCGAAGCCGGGAAGGGCGAGCGTCATATTGCCGCTCGCGGTCGGCGTTACGCGCAGGCGGAACGTATAGCCCATATCTGCGTCCACGCGGTATATTCGGTCGAGCGTTACCGGGTCTCCGTTGACCTTGAGTTCAATGCCGGCCATGGCTTCTTCAAAGGCGTCGGTGTCTATGGGGCAGTACTCTTTGTCAAGCGTGAACTGCACGTAACCCGTGGAGTAGCCCGGTATCGGCGTAACCATTTCCGCATCTTCCATCCTGCGCGGGATACTGACGGACACGTAGTCCGTTACCCCGCTTTCCCCGTTCGAGTTCTGGAACCGGTAGGTCGTAAGCAGATGATCACTGCCCAGATTGACCCTGACGTTGATAGGATCGCCGTCCTTGTGATCCATCAGCGGCGTTACGGCGACTATGTATTGGGTTTTATCGCCGCTCACGGAAACAAAGCCGCCCACAGTCTTGACCGCCGCGCCGTCTACCATGACGTCGCTGTAGTCGAGTTCGATAGGATACTTGAATGTTACGCTTATCGCATTCGTCGCGTGTTTTGTATCGGTTCCCAACTCCTCGACTCTTGCTATCTCCGCCCTCGGGTGCACCCAAAGCGATACGGGCCGGTACGTGAAGTCTTCAACGCCTAAAGCCGAGGCCGTGACCTTGAGCCGCGCCGTGTAGGGGCTTCCGTCGGGCTTGGGCCCAAAGCCGGTTATCGGCGTCACCGTCCGATTCGCGCCTGTGCCCGTCAGCGTGAACGGCAGGGCGGATACATCGCCCGGGTCAAGCAAGGCGCCGCCGGCGTCCACCCACGCAACGTCCGTTATCGTCTCGTTCTCTTCCACGTTGACGCGTTGCGCGACGGCTTTGTTTGCGTCGCCTTCCTCGCCCGCAGCGCCGACTTCATAGCCGGCATAGACGCTGCCGAAGTCCACGGAATCGAACGCGCGTATATGGAACGAGCGGCTGTCCGAAGCGAAGCTCGTTCCCGTCGCTTTGACGCGCGCGTAATATATGCCGGGGCTGAGACCCGATACCGCCGAGGGGGAAACATTCCAACTTGTCATGATTCCGGTTAAGGGGTCAAGCGAGCGGTACTCATACGTCGCGCCGCCCGCGGGGTTTGTAAGGGTGATCGAGCCGGTGCTGTTCGGGCCCGTCTTTGACGCGGGCTGTTCGAAATTGCCCTCGGGCGTCGCGGGACGCCTTGGTATTGTAATATCAGGCGACTGCGCCGGGCTGTCCGTGCTCGTCGCGCCGCCCGCCTTGACAAGGCGGAGACTGCGCTCCGGATTATCTTCGTTGGCCTTGGGGATAAACTCGCCGAGCGGGATATATCCGCTGCCGTCCGCAGTCCGTTCCGCGCCGTTGATTTTATATTTTTCCCCGGCGTTAAGGTTCGTAAGACGCTCGTTTTCAAAATCAATGATCGCGTTCGGCTGCGTTTCCGGAAAGACTTTGTACACCGTAAGGCTCGCCGGATTCGGATTCGGAACTGTATTTATCACCGTGTACGTGTTGCCGTTCGCCGCCGTCCATTCGTTCAGCGTCAGCGTCGCCGTTCCCGCGCCGCCCGGCATCGCAGGGTATATATTTACACGCCACGTCTTGTCGTCCGTATCGCCGTTATCGCCGATTGTTCCGGCGCTCGCGTCGCCGGCGACCCACGCGCCGTGATCTGTACTTGACGCCGCAACGGGTAGACCCGCTACGGGAACGCCGCTGTTGGCGCTGTACGCGTGCGCAAAGGTCACAAGCAGATAGCCGGTCGTGACTTTTCCTTCCGAACCGTTCGGATCGGCGCCGATCTCGGCTGTGAGCTTATAGTTGCGGCTCGCCGCTATTGTGAGCGCTGCCGCGCGGCTTGGGAAGCTCATGCCCGCAACGGCCTTATTCCGCACCTGATATTCTCCGGGCGCGCGGTTTTCTATATCGCTGCCGTCGCCGGATGTCCAAGCGCCGCCGGCGCGGCGGTATTCCATATCCGCTGTGACGCCCTTGAGTATGCCGTTGTTTTCGCCGGCAAATTCTTCACCTGTCGCCGTGACGCCCGACGGAGGAACGGGGCGCGAATCTACGTACAGTAACTGCGTCTCGCTGTTCAGCGACGTGTTCGCGTTCGTCTTGACGATGGAGATTTCCGTGCCGAGCCAAGCGTTTTCGATGTTCAGCTTGCCCGTGGACGCCGTCCGGCTGTTTCCGTTCACCGTGTAGACCGCTCCTTGGGCGAGGCCCGTGAGCTGTTCGTTCACGTATTCGATTTGAATGTCCGGCGTCGTCTCGCGCACCGTGATGCTCACTTGCGCCGTCGCTGTTCTGCCGTCGTTGTAGTTGAATGTGATCGTCGCTGTGTGTACGCCGACGTCAAGGTTCGCGTCGGGCCGAACCGTCCATGTATCTATGCTTCCGCCATTCGGAACGACGCTTCCAAAGCCGCCTATTGTGAATTTCGCGGGGTCGGACGATATTACACTGCTGATCGTCGCGTCGGTATTGCCGCTGCTTCGAACAGTGATATTTTTCGCGATAGGCTGCGCATCTCTGTAAGATATGACGTCGAAGCTTACGCCGTCGGCGTTCAGGGTGAATGTCTGCGCCGCGACTTCTATTGTCGCCGTCGCGCTTTTGAATTCATTCGCGCCCACTTTATACCGAACATAGTAAACGCCGTCCTCTACATAGGTTTGACCGGCCGCGCAGGCCGAATATGTTCCCGTGAGCGAGCTCGAATATTCCATTTCCGGCACGGTTCCCGTGATATATCCCGGTATCTGCGCCACGGCGGGCGCGTTCCTGCGCGCGGGTATATAGAGCGTCTGCGCCGCGCTGTCGACGGTCGCAGCCGTACCGGGTTTTACAATCCGTATATTCGTGCCGAGCCAAGCGGTCTGTATCGGGATAACGCCGCCCGAGGCCGTATATTCCGTTCCGTTTATCGTGTATACGACATTGTTCAAAAGCCCCGTCAGGCGTTCGTTCGTAAAGTCGATTCCGGCGTTTGGCATCGTTTCGCGCCCTATGGTGGAGAATGTGTAAGTCTCCGTTGCCGGATCCATTGGCAGAGTCGACGTGTTCACAAAGCCGCTGACCGTTACGGTATAGGTCTTGCCGTAGCCTACGGCGTCCGGCGCGAAAGGCAGCGTCAGTTTGCCGCGCGTGTCGTCATAGCGTGGGTCGTCCGCTATTATCTCGTCTCTCGCGAACGGCGCGGGATTGCCGTTCGCGTCCGTGACCGTTACGGTTCCGACCGTCATAACGTCTATCTTGCTCTTAAATGATATGATGAGCTCGGGCGTGTTCGCCGGGAATACGTTCACCGAGCCGTCCGCCGGAGCGGTCAGCGTCGGCCCCGGCGCTATGGTGTATCTGAGCGTCGCCGCCGTTTCGGATGAGATATTACCGCCGCCGTCGAGAGCTCGGGCGTATACCGTCACGTCGCCGCCCGGTACGATGGCCGCCGTGACGGGCAGCGAAGCGTCAAGTACAAACTCGTCTCCGGCCGCGTAATCGCGCCACGCCGTTTCGTTCCCGATCCTGTACTGATATTTGCGCACGCCGTTTATGTCTTCCGAGCCGCCTACGGTAAAGACCATAAGCGCGTCCGTCATGCCGTTTTCGCTCTGCGTAACGACGGGCGCCGTCGGGGGCGTGTAGTCTTCGATTATCTCAGATGTTCCTCCGCTTCCGCCACTTCCGTCCGACAGATTCATGCCTATGCCGTCGTCGTTGAAATCCACGCCCGGCGCGCTTTCGTTGAAGACGTAGAACTGCCGCAGTATATGCTGCTGTCTGCCGCTCGCGGCGGTGAAGCCGATGTAATACTGGTTGCCGAGCACGGCTTCAATGTCGATGCCTTCGAACACGCTGATGGGCGTGTCCGGCTTCGTCAAGTCCTCTCCCTCGCCGGGCGCGAGACTGAGGTACAGCGCCATGGTCTGTTTCTCACTGTCATAATCCACCCATCCGAAGACGGAGTAGTTCTGCGCGCCGCCGAGCCCCTTGCCCGGAAAAGCGAGAACGGAGCCGTATGAGCCGGAGGCGTTGAGGTTTTCCGCCGTGGCGAGAATATAGTTACCGTTTTGCGCCTTTTGCACCTGCGGCACATAGTCCGAGTTGTTTTGCTGGCCTTTTACCGAGTTGTAAAAAGTATCATAGATAAAGGCGAAGCTGTTCAGAATGCCCGTGTAACCTATGCTGTTCGCCGTGCCGCCGATCTTGTTCGTATCCTTTGCGACGACGAAAGCCCAACCGTCGGAAGCGTCACTGCCCCTCGGCCCCAAGCGCATCTCAAAGCGCGCGGAGAAGCCCGTCTCGGAGTATATGCGCCGGGAGAGGAAGGCGCTTCCCGCTATTGCGTCGGCAGTCGACATCGTCAGCCCGATCGCTCCGTCCGCGGTGAGTACGCCGGCGGTGCCTTTTGTGCCGTTGATGAACATCGTCTTGTTCGGGTCGAGCAGGCCGCGCGACGTGTTGGCCGAGTTAAAGCCGCCCAACTCTATGTTGGCGAATATCGTGCGCGGCGCGGGCGCCGTTTCCGCCGCCGATACCTCTTCCCGAGGCGACATAACCGGCGTCAGCGTCAGAACCATAACGGCGGCAAGCGCGGCCGACAGTATCCTACGCGATAACATACGATTGCTTATATGCCTTTCCATGGATCAACCCCCTGTGTACGTTTTTAACGCAAACAATTACCATACATAATATGTATTGATATGTTATCACATAAAAGACCGAAATACAAGAAAAACACGGAAATTTACCCAAATGGGGGGGGGCAGGCATTTTTTGGATTTAGGGATCTCGGAACAGATCCGGGACAGCTCGGGCGCTTCGCAAAACGCAAGAATTTTTTTGAGATTGCTTTATTCCTCGCTTACCGGTATGATAATGGTAAGAATCGGAACATACGGCGCCGGGGCGTCGCCGCCGGGCGTTAACGGATTACGGAGGTAAAAATATGGGCAGACACGGAACAATAGCCGGCCGCAAAGCGGCGCAGGATTCAAAGCGCGCGGCGGTATTCACGAAGTACGCGCGGGCGATTACGGTCGCGGC
>JAISBV010000082.1 GCA_031266025.1 Eubacteriales Family XIII. Incertae Sedis bacterium | reverse complement strand
TCTTCGACGGACGCGGCCTGCTCGGAAGCGCCCTGCGCGAGACTCTGCGCGCCGTTCGCTATCTGCTGAGAACCGCCCGAAACCTGACTTGAAGCGACGTTGATTTCATCGAACATATCGTTCAGATTGCTCACCATCGTCGTCAGCGCGTTGCCTATCGTATCCGAGACGCCGAGCGTTTCTACGCGCACGGTCAGATCGCGGGCCGCCACGGACTGTAACGCTGTGCCGCATCTTATCAAGTGTTCGAGCATCCTGACGAACGCGGCAAGGGATTGTGATACTTCATTCTTATAATTCATGGATTCGCGCATATTGCCGAGCGCTTCTTCCGAAAACGTGAGATTGCCCGTTTCGCCAACCTGTCGCAAAAAGCCCATCATCAGATTTATGGGCTTCGATATACCCGACGCCATACGGAGTCCCAATATTACAGCTATTACAATAGCCGCGATAAGTATGACTGCGGATATCACTATTGCCATTGCGGAGTCCTTGCTCACTTTAGTCTCCTGATCGTTGGTCAAACCGTCTATATAATCCGTCAGCACAACTATATCATCCACCAGAGCGCCCGCGACGTCCGCGATGTCAAGCAAGGCGTTTCTCACATCCTGCCGGATATGATCGGCGCTTGTCGCCGCCGCCGCGCCTTCTTCTTCGGATTCGGAACCGGTATCTATTACTATGCGAGATTCGGATATCTCTTCCATGACCGACACGAGGTTTCCTCGGAGAGTGACAAATTCATCGTATACGGTATTGATTTCAGATAACATTTGCTTGGTTTCGGGCAAGGTAAACATGGTTGCGAGCTCAGCCGTCGTTTTTTCGAAATCGGCCGCGTATGTATTCAGAGCATTCAAATATTCATCGGCAGTATCGTAATCGCCGATCTCATCGAAGGCCACAAGCCCCAGATAAGCGGCGCGCTGTTGATTTATGTTGCGCGCAAGCCGCGCCGACATGATAGCCATAGTGGCGCGCGAGCTGAGCAATTGAGTTTCGTCGGACGTGATCCTGAGCGCATAGATTCCGACGCCGCCCACTATAACCGTCAAGACGGCTATAAGCAAAAAACCGGTTACGAGCCTTGTTTTTATCTTCATATTCTTCATTATGAAACCTCCCTATCGTGTAACATTTATGTATCGTTTTTTATTATACAGCAAAAGAGTGGTATTTAAAACTGTTTTTTAAAATAAACGACCTCGCAGCAAGCCGCGGGGTACGCGTGCCCGAAGCTTGCGAACGGGTATTGAACCCGTTTGCATAATAGCCGCTTATTCTTTTAAAATTCGAGTTATTACTGAAAAACAATAAATTATTATTGTTTTTCGATAATAAATTATTGACAAACAATGTTTAGCTATATATAATTCATATATGGTCGCCGACATTTCGGTTGATCGGTCGCCGATTTATGTAACTGCTCGAAGGTAATTCGGCGGACATCATACCTTCTCTTCAGACCTTCGAGTAGTCGATTCGTATCGGTACACGGAAAGGAAATAAAAAGTATGTGGAATTCTGTGCGCTCTGTTAAGCTGTCTCTTGCTTGTACGCGTCTCGTTATCCTTATGGCGGCAATTTCGGCCGTACTCGTCGCCACGCCTTTTGGACGCGCCATTATACTCCTCGCTATCGACGGATCCAACAGATATAACATATCTGTCGGGTATTTGATAGTGGGTCTGTATTACGCGTGCTGCATCCCCGCAATCGCCGCCCTGCTGCTGTTAGACCGTCTCTTGTCGAATATCATGAAGGGCAAGGTATTCACGGATGAAAACGTGAAGGCGCTCAGGATTATTTCATGGTGCTGTTTCGCGGAGGCGCTTATCTTGGCCGCCGCCGCGTTTTACTTCGCGCCAATCCTGTTTGCTGTAGCCGTTGTAACCGCCTTCTTCGGTCTCATACTGCGCGTCGTCAAGAACGTCATAGACGCGGCGGTCGCCTTGAAGGCCGAGAGCGACTTTACAATATAAGGGGGCTTATGATGTCTATAAAGGTGAATTTGGACGTGGTGATGGCTCGCAGGAAGATGTCGTCCGGCGAGCTGTCCGACAGGATAGGCGTCACGCCGGCCAACCTGTCCATATTAAAAAACAACAAGGCGCGGGCAATACGCTTTTCCACCTTGGATGAAATCTGCCGTGCGCTGCGCTGCCAACCCGGCGAAATTCTGGAATTTGAAGACGGAGATAAAGACGCGTCGCGGAACGGCGAATCCGACGGAGTTTGAAAGGAGAGCCATATGAGCATTTTGAACGGCAAGACCCCCGGCAAGAATGCCCCGGATGAGAAGATTTCCGATGAGAAGCCTTCGGATTTAAAAAACCCGAGAGGGAATAGTTCCGATGAAAAAACTCCGGATGAAAAACTTTCAAGCGAAAAAACCGCGCCCGTATTCGACGCCGCCGATAAGGCGCTCATACCCGGCATGTTGGTCTGCGGTTTCTTTTACTTTGAATGGATCGCGTTCATACATATGCCCGCACTCGGCGTATCCCTCTTTACAGCGCTCATCTGCGGCATAACGCTGCTGTATTTCAATAAGCGCGGCGTTCGGCAGGGCCGCGGAAGTCTTCCGTATCTCGTCATTCTGTGCCTGTCGTGTGTTCAATTTGCGATATTCGATTCGAACGGTCTGCAGTTTTTCAATTTCGTGTTCATGGCGTTCGTTTACCTGTATTGGACATCCGCATCGTGCGGAACGCGAATTTCGGGCGGACTCTCGGGATACGCGCTGTTCGACGCGCTTAATCAAAGCGTCGTCACGCCTTTCGGCAATTTCATTATGATATTTTCCGGTCTTCGCCGCAGTATCCGCGAAATGAAGCGCGGCGGGGAGTTTGTCAACGCCGTGCTCGGCATACTCGTATTTTTGCCGCTGATAGCGGCGGTGCTCTCACTGCTCAGCAACGCGGACGACGCGTTCGCATCGCTATGGGACGAGATTAGGAACCTGTTTTACATGCCCGATATTATAGATTATGCGTTTGAATTCATCTTGGGCATACCCGTCGCCGCGTATCTGTACGGCGCTGTTTTCGGAAACGCGGCAAAACGCCGTACCGGAACATTGGACGCCGGCACGATTTCAGCGGGTCTGACGCGTATACGCCTTGTTCCCGGCATGGCGTTCAGCGCTCCGATAGCCGCGTTCAACGTGTGCTATGCTCTGTTCTTCGTCGCGCTCGGCAATTACTTTTTTTCCGCTTTCCACGGCAGATTGCCCGAAGCCGTGAGTTACGCGGAATACGCGCGCAAGGGTTTCTTTGAGCTGTGCGGCGTTGCGGCCATCAATTTGGCGATCATAGCTACTGTATATCTGCTCGTCAGGCACAGAGAAACCGCGCGTCCGCGCGGTCTTCGCCTTATGACCGGTATTATGTCGGCGTTCACCGTGCTGCTGATAATAACGGCCGCGAGCAAGATGCTCTTATATATTTCAACCTATGGGCTCACGCGTTTGCGCGTGTACACGACTTGGTTCATGCTGCTCCTGCTGATCACGTTCCTGCTGCTTCTGCTTTGGCATTTCCGCGCTTTCGATCCTATAAAACCCCTGATTATCGTATTCGCCGTCGGCTTTATAGCGCTGACTTGGGCGAACACTGACGGTTTGATAGCGCGACACAATATCGCGCAGTATGAAAACGGCAAAACGGACGCCTTGGACGTCGAGATGCTCGAAACCCTGTCGGACGCCGCCGTGCCCTATATGTACGCCGCGTGGAAGAATGAGATGGAATCGGCGATAAGGGCCACCCGTGCGCAGGGCTTATCGAACGCCGAAGCGGAACGCATGCTCGGCGAATGGGAAGAAAATCCGGATGAGCGAGATAAACTGCGAAATGAACTCCAAAAATCCATTTTCAATGCGGAATTGACGCAGGACGATCCTAAAATTCAGACGGTTCTTGAGCTTGAACGGGCGCTTATTTGGGCCGGGGAAATCTCGTATCGCCAATCCGAATTCAGCGAGTGGAATCTGCAGTCGTTCCGCGCTAAAGGTATAGGTGAAGAAGTGTTTCAGACGATACTGTCCAGCCGGCTTTTATAACCGGCAGCCGGATTCGTCAGCTCAAATCCGGGCTTTGCGAAATAGAACCCCTGCACATAGTCTATGCCGAGCTGCATACAGATTTTTAACTCCTCGGGCTTTTCGACGCCTTCCACCAGTATTTTTATATCTTTGGAATAGCAGAAAGCCGCGATATCCTCCATCATGGTACGCTTATCCCTGTTGAGATGGATATCGGATACAAGAAAACGGTCAATTTTTACTATATCCGCGTTCAAATTGAGCAAGCGATATTGATTGGAGTGCCCGATGCCATAATCATCCAAAGCAATGGTCGCGTTGAATTTGTCGCGAAACGCGGATATATTTTTGATTAAATCGTCGTCTTCTGTAGAGCTTTCCAATATTTCAAATACGAGATGAGGGAGGATGTCCTTATAATTGGGGTGTATGTGCCGCATCTCGATTTCTGATAGGAAACTATCGGATATAATGTTAAAAAATATCTTTTTGCCGTTCAGGCTTAGATAATTGTCGCCCATCCATTTAAAGAGGACTTCAAATGTAAGCTTTTCCAAAGGCAGCATCTTCGCCTGACTTTCCGCTATGTCGAGTATATCCAAAGGGGATGAAAACTCGGGGATCTTCGGGCGCATAAGCGCCTCATAGCCGAATATCGAGCCGTCCTTCATGTCTACGATAGGCTGAAACGCAAAATGTATCTGTTTTTCGTCAATCAACGAGTCAAACGCCATTTGTTTGTCAAAAATCTCTTTGCTCTTGGAATAAATTTTACTGTCGAAGCGGGCGATGCCGCCCTTGTTGCGCCGCCTTACCTCATACATGGTATATCCGGCGTATTTTATTAACTCGTCTACGAAATAGGTGTCGTCCGGGTAGAGGGCGACGCCTATGGATGCTCGGAATTTGTGGCTGACGCCTTGAATAGTGAATATATACTTGTTGAGCTGTTCTTTCACAAAGCCTAGTACCGTATCCAAGGCCATTTTCGAATTTTCAAAGCCGTGCAAGTACAGCGCAAACTCGTCTCCCGAGAGACGCGAAGCCAAACCGCCGCTTGCTTCAAACATCCAAAATATCTTCGAAGCTCTCAGTATATACTCGTCGCCCGCCTCACGACTGAATGTGTCGTTGATGTACTTGAGATTGTCCATGCCTATGCACAGAAGCGCTCCCGCCTTGTCCGGATTGGCGTTGATCAGATC
>JAISBV010000107.1 GCA_031266025.1 Eubacteriales Family XIII. Incertae Sedis bacterium | reverse complement strand
ATGGGATTGTCGAGGTTCACTATCACCGCGATGCCGTCCATCGCTATTGTCGTGGCGGCAAGACCCTTTTCGATCTCGCTGTCCTTGAGCTCGCGCGAGGCCATGCCGATGTCGCAGATGCCGTCTATGGCGGCGTTCATTCCCGTCGAGGAATCGCTCTGCTGTATTTCGATTTCGGCGCCCGCGTTGAGCTTGAGATATGCCTCAACCAATTTTTCCATGACGGGCGTTACGGAGGACGAGCCCGCGACGATGATCTTGCCGGAGGGCGCGCTGCCCGCGAAGGCGCCGGCGTTGTTCACCTTTATGTAGCCGTTGCTTTCGATGAGATCCTGTCCGTCCGCGCTCATGATATAGTCTATGAAGTCGCTCGCGACGGGGCCGGGATCGCCGTTAACGGCAATGAGGAAGGGACGGGATATGGTGTAGCTGCCGTTGTTGATATTGTCAACGGAAGCCGTGACGCCGTCTATATCGAGAGCCTTGACGCTATCGTTCAGGGAACCCAAGGATATGTAGCCTATGGCGTTCGCGTTGCCCGACACGGAGGTCATCATGACAGCTGTGTTGTTCGTGATTTCGGCCGTCGGCGCGGTGGCGTCGTTCTTGTCCGCATCCAACACTTCAAACAGCTCGATGAACGCGCCGCGCGTGCCGGAGCCCTCCTCGCGGGATACGACATTGATGGGGCCTTTCGGCGCATCGGGCGCGGCAGATACTTCTTCAGTCGCGGCGCCTGCATCCGACGACGCGCCGGCGTCGGATTGCCCGCTTCCGGACGACCCTGCCGAGGAACAGCCGGCGAGCGCGAACAAGCAGAACAACACAGCAAAGATGGGAACGACAAGGATTTTCTTCATTTGATTTTTCTCCTTCTTCGACAAATTTTTGACAAAGCGCTATCTTTAAAGACGTGTTCGCCGGTGGGCGGCGACACACGGGCGCCGTGTCCCCGGCCGACGGAACGATAATATTTTACACGCCGAATGTCAAGAGAATAACCCGTGCTATGTCAAATCCGTGTAAAGTTTTTCGAAGCCGCGCGCCTTTGTCAAATAATTTTTGGCGTACAAAAAACAAAACCGCAGGGAACGAATCCCCGCGGCCTTGAGCATGTATTTCAAACCGGCAATAATTATAACCGAGATATATTCTTACGCTTACTGATCAAATGTTCAATCAGGACTGTTTTTCACGCGGCTTTATTGCGAGCGTTTTCTCAAGAATCATAGACAATACGGTTCCCACCACAAGCCCGTTGGATAAAAGCAGCCTTATGCTCTGCGGCAGCGCCGACAGCGCGGTCGAAGGCAGGAACATCGTGCCGATCCCTATTATCATGGATATCCCTACTACATAGCTCTCGCGGTTGTCAAGTTCGCATTTTTTGAACTCGCGCAAACCCTGTCCGAAGATCAGCGCGAAAATAACTATTGTGGTCGAGTAAGCGACCAAGGGCGGCATAGACGCGATCGACACCGATATAGGCGTTAAAAGCCCGAAAACGGCGATCAGGATGACGGCGATCATAAATGGTTTGCGCGACGCGACGCCCGTCATCAGCACAACGCCCGTGGACGATATATAAGGCATGGGCGGTACGATCGGAAATATGCCCGAAAGAACGGTGCCGAGACCCTGCAGAAGCAGGGAACGGCCCAAGGTCTTCTCATCCGCCGTTTCCTTCACCGCCCCGCTCATGCTGTTGACGCTCGTCAACGTCATGGACATGAGAAGTATCTCGCCTATAACGCAGCTTGCCATAACGCCCGGGTTCAGAATCGGCGTTCCCCACGGCAATAAGGCGGGCAAACTGAAAATGTTTTCCGGCGCGGACGGAACAACCCAAATGCCGAGGACGGCCGCGAACAGCCAACCTACTATAACGCCTATAAGCGTGGCTATACTCTGAACAAAGCCTCTCATGTATACGGTTACAAAGAGGATCACCGCTATTGTAATGAGACATATGAGCGGACTGCTGCCCGTGACGCGGCCTTCCGCGTCAAGCCCGACGACGCCGCGAACAAAGGTGATGCTCATCTGCAGCACCATCGTCGTTATTATTACGCCGTTTACGAGCGGCGTAAACAGCTTTAATATCCATTTCAGCAAACCGAGACTTACGATCAGCATGAGGACGACGCCCGCGGCCATGATGCTGAGCTCAAGCTCCGCGCGCAGTACAGCCAACGGACGGCCCGCTTCAACGGCCATTGAGGCCGAAATCAAAAACATGCCTGTCCACAATCCTGCGGGACCGTCAAGAATGGGATACTTATGCCCGAATTTCACCTGCAAAAACGACATTATCCCCAATACAAAAAACGAGCGCTGCAGCATCTCCGCCGTTTCGGCCTGACTCAAACCAAGCTGCGCCCCGGCCGCAATAGGCATGATCGTAATACCCGCCACAATAAAAGCAAGGTGTTGCAGCACATACACCCACAGCGACTTTCCTTTGATATCGTCGTCCAAACCGTATATCATACAACTTTGCCCATAGCTCTCTCATCTAAGAATTACTGTTCAAAGGTCAAATCGGAACCGCACGAAATATTTCCCCATACAGCAACAAGTTTATCTTAGCCGGCAACGCAGCCCCCGTCCACATAGATGATCTGCCCCGTAACAAAATCGGAAGCGGGCGAAGTCAAATAAACTGCGGCGCCTATCAATTCTTCGGCCACAGCGGCTCTGCCGAACGGGATACGATCCGTAAATATCCTGCTCTTTTCGGAATCGTCGAATACTTCCTTCGTCAAAGGCGTTACAACGACTGTGGGCGCTATGCAGTTGACATTTATATTGTACCTGGCCCATTCGGTGGAAAGCTGACGCGTCAGCGCGTTGACGGCGCCCTTGCCGGACGCGTAAGCCGCGTATCCGAGAGGGTGCCCGTTATTCGCGCGCACAGAGGAAACGTTGAGTATCTTGCCGCCGCCTTGTTTGATCATCTGACGGCCCGCAGCTCTGTTGATCAAAAATACGCCTTTGATATTTGTGTTTATAATCTCGTCGAACTTGTCGACGGGAAATTCTTCAGCCGGAAATCTCCCTGCGGCGCCGGCCGCCGCAATCAGGATATCCACACTGCCCAATGCCTTGACCGTTTCGTTGACAATATTGTCGCAGTCGGATTCTTTCGTGCTGTCGCCCGTGACCACAAAGGTCTTAACGCCAAACTCGGCGAGTTTTGCGGCGCTTTCGTCCAATGTCGCTTTCGTTCTGCCCGTGACGGCGATATTCGCCCCGTAGGCAGCCAAACCCTTGGCCATCGCAAATCCGAGAGAACCGCCCGCGCCCGTAATCAGAGCTGTTTTTCCTTTGATACTGAACAAATCTTTCAAGCTTGCGTTGCTGTAATCTCTTGTTTTCATTTTACTTGCTGTCCCCTTTCAGCACCAAGGTAAGTCAATCACAGAAGCAGTAGGTTATCGGATGACGGACGGATCAATTCGGGACGGGTCGGCTGAACAGGTAAGGCTCATTGCAAAGCGCAATTCCTCTGTCATGCCGTCCAGAACCTGTTGAACTCCCTCGGCGCCGGCCGCAGTCAAACCTTCTATGACAGCTCTTCCCACTAATACGCCGTTTGCACCCAAAGCCAAGGCCTTGAAGGCATCCATGCCCCGTGTGATACCGGAATCAACAAAAATGGGAATCTTTCCGTCTACGATCTTCGCGATTTCCGGTAAAATGCGCACCGGGGGAACGGCGTAATCCAACACGGCGCCGCCATGATGCGAAACTACGATACCTCCCGCGCCGGCTTCCAACGCTTTAACGGTATCGTGTATGCTCAGAATGCCTTTCAGGATAAATGGGAGTTTTGTGGCCCGAATGAATTTCTTGATATCGTCCAAGGTCTTGGGACTCACGGGTTTATCCATGGCAAATCCCCGCTTGCCCATGGGCCCGTAAAAGAAGTCCGTATCCATACCGAGAGCGAAAACCCCGCTTTTTTCCGCATGTTCGATTTTTTCGAAAATCACATCATGATCCGAATAAGGTTTAATGATCTTAATAACCTTCGCGCCGGTAGCAATGAGTGATTCCAACTCTTTCATGTCGCCGATGCCTGTCCACGAAACGGCGCCCGCAGCTGCGGCGCCCTTGGCGGCGTCCACCGCTCCGTTCGGCCGGATATTATCCAAGCCCGAAAGAGGCGCCATCATTACAGGGGTATTGAAAGATTCTCCGTAAAGACAGATTTTCGTTGAAGCGACGTTTGAATCAACAGTGCGCAGTTCTACCTGCAAAGAATCCAAATAAGCCCGCGTGAGGAGCGCCGAATTTCTGATTTGTTTGTTGCCGCTCATACATACCCCCTTATACGCTTTTGATATCGCCATCCTCTGACAAGGAGCCGTCTCATTTTGAAACGGCCCCTTCCGGAGGACATTTGATTTAACAATAACGTACAAACGATTATCTTCTCTTGCGAAAGCAGTTTATTTAAGACCTAAAATTTGTCTCGCTTCGGCGGGCGTCGCCGCTTCGAGTGTGAACTCCTCAAGTATCCTTTTCGCGCGAGCGACAAACACCATGTTGCTCTCCGCAATGACGCCCTTCTTGTACAGCACGTTGTCTTCCATGCCGACGCGGACATTACCGCCGAGGGCGACGGCCGCGTACAGGGTCTCCATTGCGCCCGCGCCGACGCCGAACGCACTCCACGTTGAGCCGGGCGCGACCTCGTCCATAACGTCCTTCATGAACACGAGATTCTTCGTAGACGCCTTTATGCCCCCCGGTACGCCCATACAGAACTGAAAGTGCAGCGGCGGCTTGAGGAATCCATTTTTGACGAGGTAACCCGCGTTGTAGATCATGCCGGGATCGAACACTTCTATCTCAGGTTTAACTCCAACCTCTTGCGTCAGCGTTCCGAGTCTCTCGAGAAACTTTGGGTTATTCTCGAATACGGTCGTATTCGCCCAGTTCATCGTGCCGCAGTCATAGGACGCCATCTCGGGCTTCAGCTCATAAAAAGGCTTGATTCGGTCATCCTCTTTCAGGTTGACGCCTCCCGACGTCGTGATGTTCAGGATGATGTCGCAGTCCTTTTTCGCCCTTATCAGCCCTACCGTCTCCTCGAATTTCTCAAAAATCATCGCGGCCTTGCCCATATCGTCGCGGCAATGGATGTGAGCCACAGCCGCGCCTTCTTTCCAGCAGTTGTAGACTTCCTCCGCGATCTCCGCAGGCTCTATCGGAACATTCGGCGTATTTTCCTTCGTCGGCCATGCCCCCGTCGTGGCGACCGTAATGATCCTTTTGTTCTTTAAATCAGACATATGCATCTTCCTTCCGTCAGATATTACCGCCATAGGTGTAGACGCGGTCAGGTACGTCATTCAGATCGCTCTCGTCGATCTCCGCCGCGCAGCGCGCCATCGAGCCGTCGCCGAGATACCACCGCAGAGGGAAGCAATAGAAGCGGAAGCGCTTGCCCGTCACCTTGTCAAGATCGCCGCCGAGGTTCTCGACTCCGACAATGCCGTGTCCGAGCATCGTCTTGTGGCACGGTTCCCACGTACCCCAACAACCGACACTTTCAAGTTCTCCGAATTTTTCATCGTAAGCGGCTTGCCCGAAAATGCGGATGTACTCGAACTTGTCGAACTCGGCGTAGGCCTTCTCGCCGAACTCGTTTTTATACTCCTCCGTAATCGGAAGGCCGGAAGCGCCGATGAGGTTCATCCTCGTCATACCGTTGTTACCCATCGCCGTGTGGAGCGGATGATCGAGAGCCTGCGAATCCATGGCCACGCATTTCACCTTGTGCTTGACGAACCACTTGCCCGCGTCCACGCCCGTACCCGCCGCGTAGTGATAGTAGTCCTTGCTGTCGTCGAAATACCTGTGCTGCCCGGTATTCAGACAGACGATCATACCCTCAAGTTCCTTCGGATCAATACCCGCGCGCGCGCAGGCGTCCTCAAGATGTTCCGGGCCGATGAGCGTCGGAACGCGCGTGATTTTGTCGTACTCGGGCTTATACTCCGGCTTCTTCACCGCGAACGCCCCCCAGTTGTTGATACGGATGTCGAGACAGATCGCATCGCCCGTATAGGCGTCCACAGGCATCTCGTGCGTGTACCGCGCGCGGCGGCCGTCAAACTCGACTTCCATAACATGTCTCGGCGCGTCGCAATGCGTTCCCGTATGCATCGTGCAGGTGATCTTCTGCGTCAACACGCCGCCCTTAGCCATAGTGTGCGCGTTGTCGATGACGGGCTTGTCAAAATACGGCCAACGCGGTATCTCCGCGCTGAACGGGTGGGCCAAATCCACAAACACTTTCTTTCCCATAACTCTCCTCCTCATAAAATTGTCATAAATTTGTCAACGTTTTCCCTTGAACAATAACCGATGTTTAACAGGCCCAGTAGCCGCCTGTGGCGTCATAATTGCCGCCTGTCAAAAAGTCGGATGCGGGCGATGCGAGAAATACCGCCAAACCCACGAAGTCCGAGGGTTCTCCGAGACGTCCGATAGGCAGTCTCTTCAGGAAATTTTGATACACCGCCGAGTCTTTGTCGAACATCCACTCGGTGAGATCCGAACGAAAGACCGTCGGATTAATTGAATTCACATTGATCCCGTACTTTGTAGTCAGATCGCACGCAAGGCTTTGAACCATCAAATCCACGCCGCCTTTGGCCGTACAGTATCCTGTGTAGCCCGCCATACCCATTTTTGAACGGGCCGACGACGTGATGACCATTTTACCGCCGTGCCCTTGCTTGACCATTTGCTCCGCGACATACTTGGCCAACAGATAGACGCTCGTGCAATCGGCGTCCATTATGGCTTTCCATTCCGCCGCACTCTGTTCGATTATATTTTTCGGCGCGTTAAAACCGTGGCACGCTCCAAGGATATCGACCTTGCCGTAGGTGTCCGTCGCGAATTTGACGATCGCTTTTACATCATCTTCATTGGCGGGATCCGCAGCGAAGCACGCGCATTCAACGCCGGCTTTCTTTAACTCTTCCGCAAAAGCCGCAAGCTTCTCTTTGTTTCTCGCGGTAAGCACAACCTTTGCTCCGCTGAATCCGTAACCTGCCGCCACCGCGCTGCCGAGAGCCCCTGTCGCGCCCGTCACGATCGCGACTTTCCCGTTGAGCGAAAACATCTTGCCGACAAATTCTTTTTCTACATTAATCATGCGTTATCTCCCTTCTCCGTTATTTTGCATCCGGATAATTGATGATCACCAACATAACCGCAGGACTGTTGCTTTTGTTTACAAGATGTCTGCCTTCGTTTGGCTTGAACGAGATCGACTCGTTCGCGTGAATAACGTATTCCTTTCCTTGCTTGTCGGCCACCGACATCTCGCCTTCGAGCACATAGTAGACCTTTTCCAGCGGATTGTCTTCATAAGCGTACTCCGCTCCGCCTCCCGGAAGGAAAGTCGAAAGCCCTATCCAGAATTTTTCGGCGCCGGTCTCCTCTTTGCCATGTATGCGCATGGCTGTCATTCCGAAATGCCCCGGGGCCTCATACGACTTTAACTCACTGATAGTCCTTTTGATCATAGCATCCACGCCTCCTTATTGATTACTCTTTAACAATGACCGAAAAATGAGATGTCGCCGGGCGCAAAACACGTGCGACCGCCTTGGCGCACGGCTGCGTCTCACCCTTTGGTCGCTTCTATAAGATATTCCCGCAAACGCCTGTTCGACGCTTCGATCTGTTCGGGCGTCCAACTTTGATAGCCCTTTCCCGTCTTGAAGCCCAAATCGCCTTTCGCCACAAGATCCCTGAGCAACTTCGACGGTTCATGTGAATCTTCCAGATATTTGACTATATACGATTGGATATTCAGCGACAAATCCAAACCTATCATGTCCGCGTTCTCAAGTATGCCCAATATAGGCCATCTGAGACCGGGGCCGTATCTGAGCGCCTCATCCACAGTCGCGGCGTCCGCTATTCCTTTTTCGACTATCGAAAGCGCCTCGCGCCATATGGCGTGCTGAAGCCTGTTCGCGATGAATCCCGGAACATCCTTTTGGCAGCGAACCGGTTTCTTACCGACGTCGCGCATAAGATCCATGGTTATATCCATCACGTCCGCGCTCGTTCCCTCGGCCTTGACCACCTCCACCAAGGGAATAAGATAGGGCGGATTCCAAAAATGCGTTCCCACCACCCTTTCCTTGTTCTCGCACTTCAGCGCGATCTCCGTTATGCTCATCACCGAAGTGTTTGTCGCGAATATAGCGTCACGCTTGCAGATCGGCTCCAGATCCCTGAAAAGATCCTGCTTGATCTCCATGATCTCCGGAACGCATTCGATTATAAAATCCGCGTCGGAAACAGCCGCGTTCGTATCGTCGCTGAACGATATCCTGCTGAGTATTCCCGCTTTTTCCTCTTTGCTTATCGCGTTCTTTTCGAGCAGCATATCCAAATTTTTTTCGATAGGCGCCCTTGGGTCATCACGCAATTTTCTCGATCTCAACGTCACATTCAGGTTTTCGTTTTTTGCAAACACCTGCGCAAGTCCGTTGCCCATAAGTCCCGCGCCCAAGACAGTAACATTTTTTATACGCATATCCGCCTCCTATGTTGTATTTAATTTAATTAAACCTTTGAAATGTAACATTGAATGTTACATTTCAGAGGTATGTTGACGGGATACATAAATGGGAAATTATTCGTTCATTTCGTCATTCCGGGCTTGTCCCGGAATCCATCTTATCTGTTTTTGGATTCCGGGACAAGCCCGGAATGACATCATTTTGGATTCTAAAGGTGTAATACCTTATTTCGCAGCTAACCTCTGAACTGTAACCATTGAATATGTGACAGAGCAGAATAATCGCAAAAAAACATGACAATCGTAAATATGTAGTATATAATTATGCTATCACAAGCGCAATTGCTTGTGAAATTCCTCTTTTTCATTACAGTTATGACAAGTTAATCCCTCAACTCGCAGACTGTTTAATCCCTCAATTCGGAGGCCGCTATGACTATAAATCAACTCAAGTATTTTCTTACGCTGGCGCAGACCCTGAATTATACAAAGGCGTCGAAACAGCTTTATCTCACCCAATCTCATCTGAGTAAAACCATCGTAACCATTGAGCAGGAAATAGGCGCGCAGCTCTTCATTCGCAGCAAACGTAACGTCAGGCTGACGCAGGCCGGAGAAATATTCTGCTCCGAGATCAGCGGCATCATATCGGCGTTCGATAATATTATAGACAAAACAAAAGAGGCGCACAAGGGCGTATACGGCATGATCGACGTGGGCTTCCTCGGCACGGCCATGATCCGGCTGCTTCCGACGATAGTAAACAGATTTCAGAACGCGTATCCCAATATATCGTTGAATCTGTTCGACTATACCTACTCATCGCTTCAGGACGCGCTCTACACCGACAAATTCGATGTGGCCATACTGCCCGACCGCGAGCTCACCGACGTCGTCGGCTTTGAGAAAAAACACCTTATCGCCGACGATATGTGCATAGTCGTGAACAAGGATCACCCGGCCGCAAAGCGGCATTCCGTTGAGCTCTATGATTTCAAGGACGAGCCTTTCATAATAATGGATCCGAAAGCATCCGTGCGCGACAGCAATATGGTCACAAACATGTGTTTAGAACAGAATTTTATCCCGAATATAGCTCTCAAATCCAATACCCTCATCAACCTTTTAATGATGGTCGAATGCAACATGGGGGTGTCCGTGCTCGCGAAGCACATGATGCATCTGGCGACCGAAAACGTCCGATTCGTAAGCATACTCGGATACGAAAACTATTTCAAATTGGTATGCGCGTGGCGAAAAAACAAAAACCCCTGCGTAGAGCAATTTGTGAAGATTGTCGAAGAATACTGCAACGAAGTCATTGCCCGCGGACAGCAAATAGCGGGGGATGTAAAACCGCGGACGGCGCGGCACTCAGCCGGACAGACACTTTAGCGCTTCCGGGTCAATCTTTGCGCAGCCCGGCGCCGAACGGACATTTCTTTCTCTTTAATGTCCTTTACAAGCATTGTATAGTGATGTCAATAATTCTATAATTCTCTTATGCGGCAACGCACGTTCCTGTTTATGTCTTTGCAATTTGTCTTTTGTGGCGACGCGGTCTCGTTTTATCAGCCGTAAGAAAGGAAACCTATGGCCGCCGAATACGAATATGCCGTCGAAATGAAGGGTATATACAAGAGTTTTGAAGGCGTCCATGCACTGCAGGACGTCAGCTTGGCCGTGAAGCCCGGCGAAATCCACGCCTTGGTAGGGGAGAACGGCGCGGGCAAGTCCACACTGATCAAGGTTTTGTCCGGGGCGCACGGCGCGGATCTCGGCGAGGTATTCGTGAAGGGCGTCAAGGCGGATATCAACAACACAAAGGCCGCCAATGATTTGGGCGTTTCTGTGATATATCAGGAATTCGCGCTCGTGCCGCACCTCTCTGTCGCGGAAAATATCTTCATCGACGAATTCGGATCGGAATACGTAAGGATCGATTGGAAAAAGCTAAGGACGCGCGCAAAAACCGCTCTTGAGTCCATAGGCTTCGGCGATATCGACCCACGAACCCTTGTGCGGGAGTTGTCCGTCGCGTATCAGCAGGTCGTTGAGATATGCAAGGCGCTCACGCGAAACGCGGAAATCCTCGTGTTGGACGAACCGACGGCCGTGCTGACGACCAAGGAAGTTGACAAACTGTTCCGATTAATACAAAACCTTAAAGATCAGGGCGCCGCCATTATCTACGTCTCGCATCGCTTGGAGGAAATATTCCGTATCACGGATCGCATCACTGTTCTTAAGGACGGCCGGTACGTCGACACGGTGAACACGTCGGACATGGAACCGCGTTCACTTGTCAACATGATGATAGGGCGTGATTTGTCGTCTTTTTTCCCAACGCGCGACTCGTCTATGCAGAAGATAGGCGACGTCGTGCTCAAAGTTGAGAACATATCGGCGGGCAAGGCGGTCAAAGACGTCTCATTTGAGCTGCGCGAGGGCGAGATGCTCGGACTGTCCGGGCTTGTGGGCGCGGGGCGCACGGAGGCAATGCGCGCCATACTCGGCATAGACAAACCGGACGGCGGCAAAGTTTGGCTGCGCGGCAAAGAAATCAGGCTCAAGTCGGCGAAAGACGCCTTCGACAGGGGCATAGGCTTTCTTCCCGAGGACAGGAAGAATCAAGGGGTTCTGCTCAATATGCCGATCAAGTACAATATCACATTCTCATGCATAAAGAAATTCATCGCCTTCTTGGGCTGGCTTCTTCGGAAGGCCGAGGACAGTTTTACAGCCGATATGCGTGAAAAAGTGGGCATCAAGACAAACAACCTCAAAAACAACGTGAGCAGCTTATCGGGAGGCAACCAACAAAAGGTTGCGATTTCAAGACTGTTGGCATCTGACAGTAAAATCCTTATACTTGACGAACCGACGCGCGGCGTAGACGTCGGCGCAAAAATGGAGATATTCAAGCTCGTCAATGAATTGCTTTACCAAAATTTCGCGGTTCTCATGATTTCATCCGAAATGGTCGAGATCATCGGAATGTGTGACAGGGCAGTGGTATTCAAGGACGGAAAGAGCGTCGGCGAGGTAGGAAAATTCGACCTTACCGAGGAAAATCTTATCCGTTACGCCATGGGAGTTTGAAAAGGAGGAACGAGAATGTCCGAGCCAACAATACCCGCGCCGGAATACGAAAACGCTGCCGGACGGTGGCGCAGCGTTGTAAAACTCCTCTTCAACTACAACGCCGTTGTTCTGCTCATAATCATGTTTATAGTCGCGACTATTATTTCCGACGTTTTTCTCACACCCGGCAATATGGTCAACATACTGCGGCAGCAGTCCACGTTCATGCTCGTCGCCATCGGGATGCTCTTGGTAATGCTGACCGGAGGCATCGATCTTTCCGTCAGTTCCAATGTTACCGTATCGAGCATCATAGTAGCCTACGCCCTGAAGAACGCCGGGCTGCAAAATTACTCATGGGGTCTCATGGCTTCCGTATTTTTGGCCATAGTCGCCGGCTTTGTCTTCGGTTCGGTCAACGGTTTCTTTGTCGCAAAACTGAACATGCCGGCCTTCATCGTTACGCTTGCCATGATGTACGCCGGCAGAGGCGTCGCGTTCATAATCACGGACGCGAATACGATCCTGCTCGATCAGAGCGTACCGGCCGTTACGGTCTTGGTAGGCCTTGCAATGGGATCCGATCCCCTTCTTCACATACCGTATCCCGCTATAGCAATGGCCGTCATCGTCATAATTATGGGCGTGGTTATGCACTACACGTCGTTCGGACGCCTTATCACGGCGACGGGCAGCAACGAAACCGCCGTACAGCTTGCAGGAATTAATTCAAAAAAGTATAAATTTTGGGCATATGCGCTGTGCGGCATCCTCTGCGGCATCGCGGGGGTAATCTCAACCGCGCGAACGGGCAGCGCGACCGCGCTTTCCACGTCTGTCAGTTATGACATGACGTCCATAGCGGCCGTCGTCATAGGCGGGGCAAGTCTTAAAGGCGGAGAAGGCAACGTACCTATGACGGTCATAGGCGTTTTTGTCCTCGCCATCATCGGAAACATCATGAATCTCGTCAGCTTGGGCGTGTATCCGCAGCTCGTCGTCAAGGCCGTGATCATTATCCTCGCTGTATTGCTTAAGAGCATCAGTTCCAAGACGACGGATTAGATGTAACGGCCCAAACCTTGTGTGTGGGGTTTGAGCAGTTACAATTAAGTTGTCGGTTAGCCGTGAAAGCGTGTTTTCACAGGTTGACTATATTAGCGCTTAGCGCAACAAAAGAAGTTCCAAACAAAAAGGAGGAAGAAGAATGAAGAGAAAGATTTTGACCTTTGTGCTCGCTGCGTTCATGATCGTAACGTTCTCCGCTTGTACAGGCACGCCCGATACGCCGGACAGCGAGACCGAGACGGACGCGGCGACAACCGAGACCGACGGCGGCGATGCCGCTGCGGAACTTTCGTCCTATGAGCAGATCATGCAATTGCTCGAGAACCCCGAATCAGCGCTGGCGCTCAGCGGCATACAGCCGACTTCGTACGAGAGCCGCGCCGGCGTCACGAAAGGATTGCCCGTTACGCCCAAGGACGCAAAAGAGCTGAAGGTCGCGTGGGCCGCGTCGCAGCTTGGCAGCTCGTTCTTTGAGGGTCTTCGCGATTCGGCGCAGGCCGAGGCCAAGAGCTTGGGCATGAACGAGCTCATACTGCAAAGCGCGGATCTCAGCCTTGAAACGCAGAACGAGCAGATCGACAATTTTGTGACTATGGGCATAGACGCGCTGCTTCTCAACGCGGTCGACCTTCACGCGCAGTCACAGAAGATCCGTGAGGTCACGGAAAAGGGTATACCCGTAATCGTGACAGGCCCCACGGCCGCGAGGCCGGAATACGGATTGGTCACGGCGATAATCTCGGGTTCCAACGAATCGGGCTTCCAAGTCGGATCCTATGTAGCCGAGAAGCTCTACAAGCCCGGCGAGTCCATAAAGGTAGGCTTCGTTATCGCGAAGCTTGAGGACGCCGACTCCAACAGCCGTCCCTGCGGTTGGATCGCGGGCTACCTCTCCAAGGCGGCGGAGATAAACGGAACACCCTATGAGTCGAAGTACGACGTCATCTTGGAGGCGTTCAACATCTGGTCAGAGTTCAAAAATACAAGAAAGTACGATCTCACGGACAAGGGGCTTGATCTCGCGTGGCTCGGCGTCGGAGAAGGACTCGACGTCGCGAAAGGCCAGCAGGCCACGGCCGACCAACTTACGGGAAATCCCGACACCGACATTATCGTAGCGGAGATGGATTCCATGGCTTACGGCGTCATACAGGAATGCAAGCAGCAGGGTAAGGCGCCCGGCCAAGATATCTATGTCACAGCCTGCGCCGACGGCACGCGCCCCTCGCTCGACTACATCAAGTCCGGAGAGCTCATGGCCACCGCCACGAATATCCCCTTCCTCGGCGCGACGACAATGGTCGACATAGTCTACGATTTGTTCGTGGGCGGAAGGGAAGGCGCATCGGAGAGCGCCAACACGCCGGAGAAGGCCGCAGTGTATTACAATGACCTTCCCGCGACGTCATTCACGCCGACAATAGCCATTACAGCCGAAAATGTCGACAGATACTACCCGACCGCTCCCGAAACGGTCGTGGAAGGCACATTTGCCACATATGATCCGTGGACGCCGCTTTCGATTTCGGAGTACAACACGCTGCACGCGAACGACTGATAACCGCTAAAGCGCAGCTCCGGTCATTCCGAGCCGCGAAAAACATCACTTCAAACTTGATAGGGACGCTTCCGAAAAAATCCGGAGCGTCCCTACTTATATAACATTGACCTTAGTCCGCCGGGCATTCGCCGGACGGCTTCTTCTTGTCGCCTCCGGCTTGAAAAATGATGATCAGGCCGACCATACAAAGCAAAACGCCGAGCAATTGTATTAAAGAAACTGTCTCCCTGAACAGCAGAAAGCCCACGGCCAGCATGCTGACAGCCAGTAGAATATTACACACCATTCCCCCGAGACTGATGTTCCAACCCGCCCTGTAGAGGAAAATGTAACCGCTTTCCAGGCCGATCGAACCGAGGGCAAATGTCGCCACGGCCCAATTTACCTGTGGCAATTCGGCGCTGACCGAGCCTGTCGGATTCAATATTATAAACAATAGGAAATAAAAGACCGCCAAAATCGAATAGATAATGGTAATACCGGCATAAGCGTTCAAATCTTCGCGAATCGACTTTGCGCTGACGTCGTATATGACGTTCGATACGACAATAATTATTATCGGTAAAAAAAACAAAAACACAATGATCCTTCCCGGCCCGTCCGCCGTCAAAAATAATCGTGAGTTATCAATACAAAACCGATCAAGCACAGCAATATGCCGGCTACATGTTTTTTGTTTATGATTTCATGATAAAACCCGAGACCGACAAAAATGAGCGATACGGCAATCAGGATATTGCAAACCAATGATGCGAAACTGATTTCCCAACCCGCTCTGAACGCAAGAACATATCCAAAATCAAGACCGGTGCAGCCGAGAGCAAGCGAAAAAGTCGCTTTGTTTATTTTTTTAAGCTCTTTCAAGAAATTCTTGTTCTCGCTCGTCAAAAAAAACAGAATCACGGAAATAAGAGCCGCCGCCGTATAATAGAATGCCATTCCGGCCTGCGCGTTTATCCCTTCCGGAAAGGACTTCGCCGAAATATCATACAATATATTCGACAGGACAATAAACGCCACCGGGAAATAATACAAAAAACGTTTCAAAATATATCTCTTATTCTATAGAGGGAAAGGGGAAAGCAAAGCGCGGCGGCGATCATTCTGTCCGGCCGCAATGCTTTTCACGGTATTGCGATATGGATACCTCTTCGTATTCTTTGAAGAGCTTGAAAAATACCCGTGACGACGCGAAGCCGACAAGCTCCGAAATTTTCTCTATGGAGTATGTGCTCGTACAGAGGTATATCTTCGCGTATTCAATGCGCAACCTGTTCAGACTTTTTATGAACGTCGTTCCGAACATGCTGCGATAGGCGCGATTCATATGCCTTGGCGAAATGTTCAGATATTCGGCCGCTTTCTCCGGCGTTATGGATTTGTCATAGTTTTTGTGTATATACTTCGTCGCTTCGATCGCCAAGTTCAACCTTCCTACCGGATCGCGATCCGTAACCTCGGCGGTCGAAATATGACGGATCGTCTCTATGAAAAGATTGAAATAGCGCATCATAAGGCAGGTATTCCACCCGACTTTCTTATCGCGCTGCTCGGTCAGTATATTTTCAAGCTGTTCCCTGATGCAAAACGGCCTGTCCGATATCAAGTAATTTCGCTTTTCCACATCCGAAAGGACGGCCTTTATATCTTCGAACTCGCCGGCGCCGTCCGGGCCTTTATTGCCGGCAAGCGTCAGGGGCAATATGTCGAATATAAACGAAAAATAGCGTTTCTTTTTATCCGGCTCATAGATAACGAGATGCCGCGTTTCCTTCGCGAGGATGACAAACTCATTTTCGTTCAATACGAATTCGTTGCCGTTGATATGCATCTTGAGGGAATTTTCAACAACATAGTATATTTGATACAAGGGATGACAGTGGACGAATTCCGCTACGGATCCCTGGAGCTCTTCCGCATAATGCAACACAAACCCGTAGGATTGCAGTTTCAGATTCGTAATATACTTGTGGTATATCCTGCCTTCCGGAATGATTTGCATGGCGAATCTCCGCTTCTATTTTTGGATTCCGGGACAATGGATTCCGGGACAAGCCCGGAATGACCGTGCAGGTTCCCGGAATGTCCGTGCAGGTTCCCTATTCTCAGTCATTCCGGGAAGAACTGTCCCGGAATCCACAATGTTTTTAGATTCCGGGACAAGCCCGGAATGACCGTACAGGTTCCCGGAATGTCCGTGCAGGTTCCCGGAATGTCCGTGCAGGTTC
>JAISBV010000124.1 GCA_031266025.1 Eubacteriales Family XIII. Incertae Sedis bacterium | reverse complement strand
TAGAGAGGTGATAAAAATGGCTCAAATCAGTATTAGAATGGATGACGCCCTACGCGAGCAGACCGAGCTGATTCTCGGCGAACTTGGACTTAACATTTCATCGGCGGTTAATATCTTTGCACGGCAAATTATAAGATCGCGCGGGATACCCTTTCCATTGACGCTTGCGGAGCGACAAACGGTTAATCGCCGGGAAGCCGTGAGCAAACTCTTTTCGATTGCCGACGCCAATCCCGTGAAAATGCCAATCGGCTATAAGTTTAACAGAGATGAATGTTATGACGAATAGGCTGTTTATTGACAGCAACATATGGGTCTATGCTCTGTCCGGGCAAAGTGAAGAACGGGAACAGAAAGCGCGAGCTTTTATAAGTAATGTTATAATCGACTCTCATCCTGTTATTTCATATCAAGTTGTCAATGAAACTATGCGCGTGTTAAAGAAACTTGGCAAAAGCGAGACGGAACTCCGGAAATTCATAGACAACCTGTTTGATACCTGTGAAGTCGTTGGATTTACGAAAGAATCCGCGTTACTCGCTTCGGAACTTCGTGAAACAATGTCTGTGTCATATTGGGACAGCCAAATTGTCGCAAGTGCATATCTCGCGAATTGCTCAATGCTTGTAAGCGAAGATATGCATGACGGTTCTCTCATACGAGGCAGCCTGACCATAAAGAATATATTCAATGTTTGATGCGGAGAACAAAATAAAACCGGGAGACGTGCAATCTCCCGGTGAATAAACCTACGTTACGCTTGTACCGGCAGCCTTTGGCCGGTAGAATCCGGTTTTATAACTGCGCTTCCTTATAGCTCGCGAGATCCGTGGGCGCCGTTATAGTCACGCTGCCGACCTGCGAGTATGCCACCGTGAGATCATAATCAATTGATACGGCGGCGCCGTCGGCGGTCATTTCTGCGGAAAACACTATGTGCTCGCTCTTTATCGCGCCCGCGTCGTCCAATACGGCGGTGCAAACGATATCGCTGAACTTATATTCGCTTCCCTGCGGCAAGGTCGACCCCAAACTTCCGAGAAGCTCATCGGCTATGCTCGTCACCTTTGCGCCGTCAAACGTGAATTTAAGTTCCTTGCCGTCCGCGCTCTTGGATTGATCCTTGATCGCGTCTTCCGAAAAATCAAAATTTTCGCTTTGCGTTAACTTCACGGCATCGTCTAAGGGCATAGCCATTTTGATCTTTTCGCCGGCGGCTTCCGTATATGCAACGCCGTCTTTGTAATAAATCTTGGCCGTCACACTCTGACCGGCAACGTTTGCCGTGGTATCCGCCAAAACTTCGATGTCCGTATCGCTGCTCATTATCGCTTTAACGGAGCCGCTTATTTGCATATCGGTTTTTTGACCGCCTATGGTCATGCTCATGGAACCCTTCACATCGGATGCGAAAGAGTTAGCTTTCTCGATCGCGGACGTAGCCGCGAGGTACTCGGCAAAAACGCTGTCCGCAGCCGCAGTGGCTTCAGGCTGTTCTCCTATGTATACGGACTTTGTGGCGGCGTTCCACGATACCGTAAGGCCGAAGGCTTCCGCAACCGCTCTGACCGGCAGATATGTGGTTCCGCTCACGATAAAGGGCTCTACCGCGTTGCCGGCGGCGTCTTTCGGTGAAATCTCTTCATCGTTAATAAATATCTTTATATCATCGAACGACGCGGTAAGCGTCCGTACTCCGATGAAATGTTGGGGCGCGACGCTTGAATCCGTCGCGGGCGCCTCTTCGGCCTCGGCTTCGACAGCTTCTTCTGCTGCGGCGGCCTCTACGTCTGTTGCGGCGGTTTCCTCTGTTGCAGCCGCGTCTTCGGTCTCAGCTTCGGCGGCGGGGGCGCTCTCATCCGGAGCGGCATCCTCGGACGTCTCGGCTATATAGACTATCTTTGCTGCGGCGTCCCATTCCACGTTCATGCCAAGCGCTTCGGAAATGGCTCTGACCGGCAGATAAGTGCTCCCGTCCAATATGAACGGATCAACGAAACCGCCGTTTACATCCAAGAGCGTTGTGAGTTCCAGATCAATGTAGAGCGAGATACCGCTGTAATTTGCGGAGACGTCTCGCGTTTCGGAGACCGCGAACGAAGGCGCCGCAGTTCCGAGAACCATGATTGCCGTGACGAGCAATGCAAGTGCTTTCCTTTTCATTTCTGTTTTCTCTTCCTTTCTTTTTCGAATGGAACACTGTCGAAGAACATACAAGAATACGGTGCGCCGCACAAGGGCAGTCAAAAACGCAAAGAATATATAAAAAATCACACCGGTCTCATTATACTATATGAATATGGGAATTGCAACTAAAACCGCTCCCAAAAAATTCACAGTAAATTCGCCGGGTCTCACATATCACGCGTAATATGCAGTATCTTATCAAAGCCCACGGCGTTGAGCACACTCGTCACAAAGTCCGACGGATTGGATATCTCCATAGTCGTGCCCTTTGATGTCGCCTGTTTGTGCCCGAGAAGCAGTGCTCGAAGCCCCGCGCTGCTAAGGTACTGAACATTCGCAAAATCCACTGTTACGGGTTTCGCGGTTTGCAGCGCAGTTATAATAGCGTCCTGAAGCTGCGCGCTCGTATTGGCGTCCACCCTGCCTTCGATGTCCAAGACTATACGGCCGTTATCCGTATGTTCAGAAATTGTCATATACGCTCCTTGCTCAATTACGCAAACGGGTTCAATACCCGTTCGCAAGCTACGAGCACGCGTACCCCGTAGCTTGCTGCGTTTCCTTATTCATATACGTAGGGTATTGAACCCACTCCTACGGGTATTTCCTATCGTATCAAACTGTCCGGCTCTCCAATACCCCGCAGTCTTGCTGCGGGGCAGTTTATTTTCCGGAATTTCCTATTCGCGGAACCTCTCCCATTGTTAAATTATGATATAAAGGCCGCGCTTTGTCAAGTGTCTTCAAACCGGTGTTTTCAGGCCGGCGGTCAGCGATACGCCGCCTTTACCATAGTCAAAATATTCCTGCCGTCCTCGTTGCGATATTCCACGCCGTCCATGATGTTTTTGACTAAGAATACGCCCAGACCGCCGATTTTACGTTCGTGCGCGAGAGCATGCATATCAGGATCGCTTCGCTCAAGCGGATTGTACGATACGCCGCCGTCCTCAAATTCGATTACGATATCTCGATCCGCGGCAACGCGTACAATGGCGTTCCCGCTGCCGGGCGCATATGCGTAGTTGGCTATATTCACAAAAATCTCCTCGACCGCGAGCGATATCTGCGTCCGCAGCTTGAAATCACAGCCGCGCCGCTCCAAGCACTCTGTCACGAAGTGCAAAACGGTCTCAAGATGCTCGATCTTTGCTTCTATAGATATCTCTTCCATTTGCAGACCGCGCCGCGCGTTATAATACGTCACGGGGGCTTTGTCATTGCCCGAAACGCGTTCATCCGATTCAGGTTCCGCCTCTTTCCGCAAATTCGCGGATGCCGCGCCGCCGTTATATTTGAGCGCGAGCATCGTGATATCGTCCGCCTGCTCGGCGCTGCCGGCGAACAGGTCTATCTCCGTCTTGATTCCCGCGAGCATCTCCGCAAGATCGCATTCACAGTATCTGTCCGCGGCCTTGAGCAACCGCTGCTCGCCGAACAGCGACATACCGGAATCTGTCGCTTCGGTCACGCCGTCTGTATACAAGTAGAGCATATCGCCTTCTTCAATAACGGTTTCACGCCGGACAAAACTCATATCCTCAAGGCCCGCAAGCGCCATGCACGGATCGACGTCAAGCAGCTCGAACCCGCGTCCGCGCCGCCGTATCAGCGGCGGAGTGTGTCCCGCGTTCGCGTATACGAAGCGACCCGTGCAGACGTCCAATATACCCATAAACGCCGTGACGAACATGCCGGTTTTGTCGCTTTCGCAGAGCTGATTGTTCACCGTCTCGAAAACTGTCTCCGGACTGTTGCCGTATTGCGCGCTGTTCTTAAGCAATGTCTTCGTGATGACCATAAACAGCGCGGCCGGCGTGCCTTTGCCCGAAACATCCGCTATTACTACGGCGAGATGCGTCTTGTTGATCAAGAAAAAATCGTAGAAATCACCGCCGACTTCCTTGGCCGGCAGCATCGTTGCGTAAATGTCGAATTCCGTCATATCGGGAAAGGGAGGGAATATATAGGGCAGCATGCCGGCCTGTATCTCCCTCGCTATGGCGAGCTCCGCGCCGATGCGCTCTCTTTCGGCCGTTACAGTCTGCAAATTGTCGATATATGTCTCAAGCTCCCCTACCATAAAATTGAACGCGACCGAAAGATCCTCCACCTCGTCGCCCGTTCTTATATCCGTTCTTGCGCGTGAAAGCGATGTCATACCGTCCGAAACTATGTTCATCGCGTTTTGGCGCAATGTATGAATTGGATCGACAATGCTTTTTCGCATTATTCTCAGACAGACGGCAAGCAGGGCGAGCAGAGCCGCAAGCGTACCGAAAATCACCTTCAAAAGATATTTTATAACGGCGTCTCTGATATAGTCCATCGGAAAATCTGTGCTGAGTACGGCGATTACCTCGCCGTCGCGTTCAATGGGAACGAAGGCGCTCAGCAGGTAACCCCAATCCGTCTTATCGTCCACGACCAATTCGCCCGCTTCGCCCCGCCATACGGACAAGACCCGGTTATAGAGCTCTTCGGAATATATTTCCGTATCGCCGCGCTTTGGGCGTTCCGCATAGGGCACGGTGAGCTCGTCGGGATTGTAACCCATCAAGACATACGTGATTTCATCGTCTTTCGCGCTTTCTTCCAAGCGGAACATGTAGTGAAAAGCCACGTTGCCGTTAAGCCGTACGTTTGTCATGAGGGTCTGAATTTCGGTTATGTGCGGCGTAAAAGCTCCGCTTTCGATGAAGCGCGCGACTTCTTCACCGTCAATTGAAGCGGCGACGGATTTTGTGACCGCAAGCACGTGTTTTTCACTTTCCGTTATAATGCCGTTGATGTAGTTAAAATAGCCGATCAGTGAAATGATAACGGAAAGCACTATAGCCAAGACGGTGAAACTGAGAGCGAATTTCACCTGCAAATTGAATCGCAGATTTTTCATATGATCGGCCTTTCCGCATATCGTTTATACTCGCGGCTCGCGAAGTACGATGTGCGCTCGCCGTCCTTGCTGACGCGGTGCGGAAACATTATGGGATAAAGATTGAATGCGGATTTGTGTATCCTGCCGCATTTGATGATGCTTTCGGATTCAAGCAGACTGTTGAACTCTATGATCTCGCCCGTTCCCCATAGATAATACGGCATGGCGGGCATAGTGACGTAATCAAGCACTGAAGCAAGCTTGTCCTGCCGCGTGCGTATCACCTTGCTGTCTTCAAAAGGGCGTCTCTTTTCATAAAAGAGCCTCATCAGATATTCGTTCCTCTCGTGAAGCACTTCAACGCTCTTGATCCGGTATTTTTCGGACAGTGCGCGTATCGCGTCAAGGTACATATCGGCTATGCGGAACACTTCTTCGCGAAAGCGCGCGCGCGCCTTACGTCCGAGCTTCTCGTCCGTATACCGCAGCAGTTCTTCCGCATACTTTATGTACGACATATCCGCGATCGTCACGACCATGGGGCAGCCAAGCCGCTCCGCGAGTGAAAATTGCGTGTTCAGATGCTCAAACTCATCGAACGTAAGACGCGTTTTTTTGTTTGTGAAATTGATTTCGTGCACGGATTCGGCGTTTTGCGTTACGTAATCGAGCAGAGCGTTGCTTTCGTGACCGTAGGCTTCGTAGTTAAATCCGTCGATAAAGTCGAATTCCCGTGAACCGGCCGCGCTCTTTATGAGCACCGACATATCGTCGGCGCCGAACAGGCAAGGCCCGCCTTCGATCGCGACGGCGGCGCCCTCTCCCACCGAGCGGCAAAGCGCGTCGAAATTCCGCACAAACATCGGAACGCCGTACGAAAATCCGCCCTGCCATCCCGTGAGCGCCGGGAGTTTGCGAACCATGTCCTCCGCGTGCGTAAGAGCAAAGACATCTTTGTATTTGACGCCGACCGGGTTTTCGCAGCCGAACACTTGGCGGTAGGTTTTCAAGGTAATCGCTTCCCTGTTCTTCCTTCGCTCTTCGCCCACCCAAGCCTTTTGCGCCCTGTACGCGACCTTTTCCTCGATCGAATTGAATTGCTTTTGCTCCTGCATTTCGGGCGGGCGGCGATAGGTTTTGAATATCGCTTCCAAATCCTCGAAATACGAATAGTCCGCGATCATGTCGCGGGCGGGATAAAGCTCAAACGTCGCCGGCATATCGAACTCATAATCGAGCAGTTCCGCCGAAAAATCGCGGTAAAGAGTATTTTCGAGCGGCGCAGTCCCTAAGATTTTTCGAATTGTCTGTTTCATGTTTACCTGTAACAGTTTCTTAATACTTGCAATATCGCGCCGGCAGTAATATACTTATGCTATATGGTTAAAGCGCGACCTGATCGAACACAAAAGGAGGAAGCCGTCATGCAAAAGGATGAAATAACGAAAGCCCCCGCGCGGCAGACCCGTCCGCCGTCGCCTGACGACGGCCCGGACGATATGGAGCTGACCGTTCAAAGAAAGCCAAGGGTCGCGATCAATACTGCGTCCGGCCTGTTCGGCGAGACCGCGAAAGAACGATCGGGCGGCATAAACACGAGGAACTCCGTCTTTGAAAAAGGAACGGTGTTTCATACCGAGTAACCGCTGTTGCTCAAAAGTTCAATCAAGATTACTCAAACACCGCGTCGGTTTTGTTCATATCGGGTTCTGCCGGCGGTTTTGGCCTCCGGAACGTACTCGAAGCTACGTGAGGAGACCAAAACCGCCGGCAGGTTCCGAGATGGGCAAAAATCACGTGGTGTTTGAGTAGTTACCTACAGTATTTGATTCGCGTAAGGTTCAAAATCCGAGCGTGTAAATACCTTGCCTGTCTTCACGAATTCATAACGGATGGCCTGCAGATAGTGCTTCATATGCACCATTCCCTCCGCCTTCGGATCACCGGCGGCCAAAAACGCGGCGTTCAGTATGCAGTTTTTTATATTGCCGCCCACGAACTCAAAGCGGTCGGCGAGAAAACGTATATCCACATCTTCGGATAAGGGCGTGTTTTTCGGTATGGTCGCTTCCCAAAGAATATATCTGGTTTCGGGATCGGGGAACTGAAACTCGACGATGAATTTCATGCGACGGAAGAAGGCCGGATCTATATTGTGCTTGTAATTGGTCGCGAGCACCGAAACGCCGTCGTAAGCCTCCACCTCCTGCAGCAGCAGGGCGGTTTTGTTATTGTTCGAAGACTGGTTGGCGCCGCCGTCGTCCGAACGCTTCGCGAACAGCGTGTCGCATTCGTCAAAGAACAAGACGACGTTGCATTTCTTTGCCTCGCGGAATATCATGGATATGCTCTTTTCCGTCTCGCCGACGTACTTATCGACGACTTTCGAGAGGTCCACGCGGTACAGCTCGAGATTCAGCGCGTTCGCCAGTACCTGCGCGCACATGGACTTACCCGTGCCGGGCGCGCCGAACAGCAGCACCGACAGCCCTCGCCCGTAAGGATATTTGCGGTTGTAATCCCATTCCTCGTATATCTGCTTGCGGTAGCGGATCTGATCGCAGGCGTATTCCAAGGATTGCCGCTGATCCTTCGACATGACGATATCGTCCCATGTGTATGTGGCCTTGATCTTCGTCGCTTTCTGGGTCAGCTCGTGGCTCATCTGATTGTAGCAGGCTTCAAACAGGCAGTTCCGCGATATCTTGTTCGATTTCTTCATGGCGGACAGCGAGCGCCCCATCTTCAGCGCGCTCTTGATCTTGCCGGGCGTAAACAGGAATTTCGCCGCCATTTCGATCAAATCCACGTCTTCGTCGGTTTCATAGGGTTTTACGTAATACTGCCACAGCTCCTCGCGTTCGCGGCCCGAGGGCGTGGCCAACTCGAACTGCGCGTAATCGAGGTCTGTGATCTCCTTAATGGGCAGCTTGTCGCTGCTCGACGTAAACACCGTGATACTGCGTTCCGTCAGCTTGCCGAAGGCGAGGTCCATATAGCCGAAAAACTTTTCCTTTTCCTCTTCCCTGTAGCCGAGATTCGTAAGACAGCAGCAGGCGCCCGTCAGTATGCACTCGCGCGCGAGCGCCCACAGCGCCTTTTCGACGAATCCGAAGTCGTATGAAAACAGCTTGCCGCAGTTCATGGAAACGCAGTTTATGCCCTGCGCGGCGCAGAAGTGCTTTATCGTGAAACGCCTGCCGCTGCCCTCGTCGCCGAACAGGGAGAATACCCTCGTGCCGTCGGCGTAGGCGATGGACAGCGCGTCGAGTTGTTCCGCGT
>JAISBV010000100.1 GCA_031266025.1 Eubacteriales Family XIII. Incertae Sedis bacterium | reverse complement strand
CTGATCCGTGACGCCGAGGACGCCGCGACGCTGATCAAGGACGGCATGGTGATAGGCGTTTCCGGCTTCACGCCTTCCGGTTATCCGAAGGCTGTGCCGCTCGCCGTCGCGGAAAGGGCAAAAAAAGGCGAGAAACTCAAGCTCAGTCTCTACACAGGCGCGTCTGTCGGCCCCGAGATCGACGGCGCTTGGGCGGAAGCGGGGATCATCGCGCGGCGTTTGCCCTATCACACAAACGCGAGCGTACGCGCCGGCATAAACAAGGGCGATATCATGTACACGGACATACATCTGTCCCAGTCGCCTCAATACGTGAATTACGGCTTTCTGCCCAAGGTTGACATAGCGATCATAGAAGCTCTGGCCATCACGGCCGAGGGCGACCTTATCCCATTGGGCGGGATCGGCAATTCCCCCTCATTCGTCCGGAGCGCCGATAAGGTGATAGTGGAGGTCAATCTGCTGAAACCGCTCGGTATGGAGGGGATGGCGGACATTTACATGACGGAGAATCCTCCGAACCGGAAGCCGATTCCGCTTACGGCGCCGGGGGATCGGATCGGCAAGCCCTATATTGAATGCGGTTTCGATAAGATCGCCGCCGTCGTCCTGACGGACATACAGGACAAGACCCGGCCGCTTGCGAAAGTGACGGATGCTGAACGGAAGATATCGGAAAACATCCTTCGGTTTTTCAGAGCGGAAGTCAAAGCCGGACGGCTTACAAAAGAACTGCTGCCTTTGCAGTCCGGCGTGGGAAGCGTGGCGAACGCCGTGCTTTACGGACTTTGTGATTCCGAATTTGAGAACCTGACCTGTTACACGGAGGTGGTGCAAGACTCCATGCTGGATCTGCTCCGGACCGGTAAGGCGACGCTTGTCTCCGCTTCCTCGCTCAGCCCCTCGCCCGAAGCCTTGCTCAAATTTGAGGAGGAGATCGAATTCTTCAAGGAAAAGATCATTCTCAGACCACAGGAGATCAGCAACAATCCGGAATTGGCCCGAAGACTGGGCGTAATCGCCATGAACACGGCCATAGAGGCGGATATATACGGCAACGTGAATTCGACGCACACCATGGGCTCGCGGATGATGAACGGCATCGGCGGTTCCGGGGACTTTGCGCGAAACAGCGCCGTAACGATTTTCAGCACGGCGTCCACAGCGAAAGGCGGCGACATATCGTCCGTCGTGCCGATGGTTTCCCATGTGGATCACACGGAGCATGAGGTCATGGTACTCGTCACGGAGCAGGGCTATGCCGACCTCCGAGGTCTCGCGCCAAGGGAGCGCGCGGTGAAAATCATCGAGAACTGCGCCCATCCCGATTATAAATACGCGCTTAGGGACTATTTCAAAAGGGCGTCGGAATCGGGGCCCAAGCATACGCCGCATATCTTGGACGAAGCCCTGAGCTGGCATTCGAGGTTTTTGAAAACCGGCAGCATGAAGGCGTAATCCGCGTCACGCTTGTATCGCGAGTCAAAACGCGTTATAATTTTTATTGAAAAATGACCGTCGAGCAATCGACCGGGAGGAAAAAAACAATGGGAACGGAACAAACAAACGTCGACGCCAAAGCCTACATCGCGGAGTACGTCAAAAGGGCGAGAACAGCGCAGAGTCAATTTGAGAATTACAGTCAAGAGGAAACGGACAGAGCGGTTTGCGCAATCGGCCGGGCGATTCATGACAATGCGGAGCTTTTGGCGAAGATGGCGGCGGAAGAAACGCACATGGGGAACGCCTTTGACAAAACCGTGAAAAACAAAAGCAAGGCGCGGATCATCTGGAACAGCCTGAAAGGCAAACAGTCAAAGGGGATTCTCGACAGAGACCCGGTCACCGGCATTACGCGGATCGCGAAGCCTGTCGGCGTGGTCGCCGCGATTACCCCCGTCACAAATCCCATCGTGACGCCGATGAGCAATTCCATGTTCGCTCTGAAAGGCGGCAACGCTATCATTATCACACCGCATCACAACTCGGTGAAATGCAGCAGCAAGGCCGTGGAGCTGATCAACGCGGAATTGAAAAAATTGGGGCTTCCCGAAAATCTTGTGCAAATCATAGACAGGCAGTCGCGGGAAAACACGAAGGAATTGATATCTTCGGCGGACGTCGTCAACGCGACGGGCGGCATGGGCATGGTCAAGGCCGCGTACAGCTCCGGAAAGCCCGCCCTCGGCGTCGGCACGGGGAATATACAGTGCATTATCGACGACGACGCGGATATCGCGGATGCCGTTCCCAAGATCATCGCGGGCAGGGCCTTCGACTACGGCATCATCTGCTCCGCCGAGCAATCCGTTATCTGTACGGAGATGAGGTTCGACGCGGTCATGAAGGAGTTCGAGAGACACGGCGCTTGCGTGATAAAGGACGCGAAGGAGCGGGATTTGCTGCGGGACGCCATATTCACGGGCGGCGAGGTAAACAGGCACGCGGTCGGGCAGTCCGCGCAGACCGTCGCCAAATTGGCGGGCGTAATTATCCCCGACGACGTGAAGATCATCGTGATTCCGGCCGAGGGAACGGGGGAAGCAGATCTTCTCGGCAAGGAAAAGATGTGCCCCGTGCTTGCGGCCTACAGGAGTTCCGATTTTAAAACAAGCGTGGAGATCGCGAAGCGAAACCTTGAGGCGGAGGGCAAGGGTCACAGCGTGTGCATACATTCGAACAACAAGGCAAATATCGAATACGCGGGTCTCGCGCTTTCGGTTTCCAGATTTGTCATAAACCAGATCTGCGCCAACAGCGACGGGGGCAGCTTCTACAACGGTCTCAACCCCACGAACACGCTGGGCTGCGGTTCTTGGGGGAACAACAGCATTTCGGAAAACCTCACGTACACGCATCTGATAAACGTTTCGAGAATTGCCGAATATATGCCGAACAATCACGTTCCGACGGATGAGGAATTGTGGACTCTGTGATACCAAAAAATACAACAAAGATTTACCAAAAAAATCGCTCGGCCTGTCTTGACTGCGGCGCGCATAAGTGATAGAATTTTATCTAATCAAGAGAGAATTTGCCGCGAACGCGCATTTTCTTCCGGATCGTTTATTTGAAAATTCAATACGCTTTTTGTGCCGGGGCGCGCTTCCTCTTTAAGAGATGCGTTCCTCGGAGAATAGGGAATCGGGTGAGAACCCCGAGTAGGCTCTGATTTCGGCGCGAACTTGTGAAACGCGCCGGGACGCGAGCGGAACCGCTACCGTATGCGCGGAATACGCTTCTTAGGGCGAAAGCCGACCACCGGTAAAACGGGAAGGTTGAAGCAGATGTGAAAGACTGTGTTTGGTCGTACAGCTTTCGGATGCGCGAGCCGGGAGACCTGCATGAAGTCGGAACAGCAGAGTCTTTTGCGCGCAGCGAATTCTGTTCGGATCACGGGAATAACGGCCGTGACAATTCCAAAATTTTGGATTGTCGCGGTCTTTTTGTGAGGAGACATTTTGGCAAACAAAACAATCACTGCAAATTTCAGCGTTTTCGCGGATTGGAACGAACAACTGCGGCGCGCGCGTACGAACGGTGGCGACGCGCGCGCCTTCTTCACCCGGCGACTCAGGGCGGCGCAATATTTCGTTCCGAGACGGCAGGGCGGCAATGAATTGTCGCTGCTCGCAACGCAGGAAAATAAATACTTCCTGCCCGCGTTCACATCGGAGGACGAATTCGTCAAATGGACGCAGCCCTCGAATGGCTTCGCCGTGCTGCCATTTGAAATGCTTCATCACATCGTTGTGGACAATCCGAAGCTCTGCGGAGTTGTGATCAACCCTTTCGGTCTATCGCTCATCTTAAACAGAGCCGCGCTTGCGGAAACGGAGAGCGCCGCAACGGGCATGTCGCATGAACTCGCGGAACACAAGGGTAAGATGTTTATCGAGACGGCGAAGTACAGGCCCGAGTTGGCCCGCGCGTTTGCCGCCGCGCTTAAAAGCAGCGGCATGAATGTGCGCAAAGCGTACATTCTCATGACGCGGCAAGAACATGATCCCAAGGGTCATTTGCTGTTTCTCATCGACTTCAGCGGTGATAACAAGCTTCTCTTTCCGCATATAGCGAAGGCGGTCAAGCCGTACATAGGGCCCGGCGCCAAGTTTGAACTGTTGAGGGCCACGCCCGCGACACTGAATATCGCCCGCCGCAAAGCGCTTCCCATAAGGCCTTCAATTTGACGACGGCCGCATGAGTCCTTACGGCCTTTGCGCCGCTTCGCAGGGGAGCGCAGAACAGTATACTATTCTGCGCTTCTTTCATAGGCGGTATAAATGAATAAACAATTCCTCATTTGTGCAGCCCGCCAACATATCTGTGACTCCGGTAAGTTCACCGAGTGGAGCTGAAAGTTACTGTATTTTCACTTGACAATCTGAAAGTTTTGCGTTACAATGGTGAAAGTTAAAATACGGAGGGTGAATATGAAGTTTTCGGAGAGCGTAACTTGTGAACTGAAATCCCGGTTCACAGACGAGATTAAACGCACGGCTGTTGCCTTTGCCAATACGGACGGCGAACGCTATATAACCGCCCGTTCACTTATTCAAGAGCTTACCTTTACACGAACCGCAGAAGAGTTTGCCGATAAAAAGATTGCCTTTGAGCCGGCGCAGCAACAGAGTCTTGGTATTATCGGCGAAAACGGCATGTACACGAACCTCGGTTTGCTTCTCTCGGAGCAGTGCCGGCACACGGTGAAAGTCGCTGTGTTTGAGGGAACAAGCAAGTCTGTGTTCAAAAGCCGTAAGGAGTTCGGCGGTTCGCTGATCCGGCAGTTGTATGATGTTATCGAATACCTTGACTATTTTAACCTTGTACAGGCGAAAATCGGCAAAGTCAGGCGTATTGAACGCAGGGATTACCCGATCGACGGCATACGTGAGGCTGTGCTGAATATGCTCGTGCATCGCGAATATGCGCTGTCGGCGAGTTCGTTCGTCAACGTTTATGATGACCGCATGGAGCTTTTGTCCGTTGGCGGTCTCGTGCCCGGCATCTCCCTCGACGCGATACTGTCCGGCGTATCACACACGCGCAACGAGGGGCTTGCGAAAATTTTCTATAGGCTTGAATTGGTTGAGGCTTACGGTACGGGTATTATCCGTATAATGGACGACTATGCCGACTGCAAGCGAAAACCTGAAATCAATGTCACCGATACCAGTTTCATGCTTGTCTTGCCAAACACTCGATATGAGACCGCAAACACGCCGCTAAGCGAGCACGAACGAGCCGTTATGGCGCTGATTGAACGCGATGGGTACGCAACGACAAAGTCGTTGGGGCAAGACCTTGGACTTGGCGCAACGCAGAGCTACAACATCCTAACGCGTATGGTTGACACAGGAAGACTTGCCGCCAACCGCAACGGGCACAGGATAGAGTACAGGGACAAAAACGCGCCGGAATCGGCGACGCGGCGGTGATTTGCGTGTCCGCGATTTCTTTCCGCTCAAACGCTTTACGGGAAATAAGTTTCCTCAGTTTTCTCACGTCAAGTCCGCTGTTTGCGCTTTCACGCGCGTAGAACATTTTTGCCTCGTCGGATTTCAGCGGAAGCAACGCGAGGAAATGTGACCAACTCAATTGTCGTGACAGTGAAACGACAATTTCTTTATCGCTTTTATGCGCCGTTTTTATCAAGCGTATCAAATTCAACAGACAGTGTCCGGTAAATTGAGTTGGTCGCATTATTGCGAGCTTCTTTCCATTTCCGACGAAAACAAACGCAGTTTTTACGA
>JAISBV010000012.1 GCA_031266025.1 Eubacteriales Family XIII. Incertae Sedis bacterium | reverse complement strand
TCCGGGATCGCCCGTCGCGTGACGGTTTTGCAAAAAGAGAGGGACGGCATTTTCGTATATTATTGATATCCCGAAAAAAATATCACGGATAAAATCCAGAACAACTTGACACCGTCATTCACAAGCGGAACCTTGATTTTATCCTCAAAACAGGCTATAATGCAATTGTGATTGCAGTTTAGCCGGAAGGAGAATGCCTATGTATATTAAACGGCATATTGAAGAAGTGTTGAAGTCGGCAATAAATGAAAAGGGTGCATTGTGCGTAACGGGTGCGAGACAAGTCGGAAAATCAACCGTACTCAAAACTTTATTTACCGAACACAGAGAATTAACTTTGGATGACGGCAGGCTGCTCAAATTCGCATCGGAACAGCCGGAAGAATTTTTTGCGCAGTTTGAGCCGCCTGTCTTTGTTGATGAAATCCAATATGCTCCTTCGCTTTTCTCATACGTCAAAATGTACATAGACAAAACAGGAGCAAAAGGAATGTTCGTGCTGTCCGGATCTCAGCGCTACGAGATGATGTCCGGTATGACCGAGAGTTTGGCCGGGCGCGTCAATTTAATCGACCTTTACGGGCTTTCCGTTCGTGAAATTCTCGGTGACGATTTCCGCGAGGAATTTATGCCGACTTTGGGGTATCTGAAAAGGCGCAATCCCAAACCGCTCAACTACAATGCGGTGTGGGAGAACATTTGGCGCGGGTTTTTCCCCGAAATCGTGGAAAGCGGTTCGGATTGGTCACGGTTTTATTCAAGCTATGTCCGAACCTACCTTGACCGCGATGTTTCAAAATTGGGGCAAGTCGGCGACTTGCTGCGATTCGAGAAGTTTATGGTTGCGATGGCGGCGCGAACGGGGCAGTTGCTCAACATTGCCGATATCGCGAAGGACACCGGCATCAGTCGGCAGACTGCTGAAAAATGGCTTTCTGTTTTGATTGCTTCAAACATTGTTTATATTTTGAAACCGTATTACAACAATGTCACAAAAAGGTTGATAAAAACGCCGAAGATATATTTCCTTGATACAGGGCTTGCAAGCTATTTGATCGGTTGGGATAATGTCCGTGTTCTGCAAAACGGAGCAATGGCGGGCGCTGTATTTGAAACATTTGTCATGGGTGAAATCATTAAGTCTTGGACAAACTCAAATGGCGTGACGCCTAATATGAACTTTTACTTTTTTCGTGACAAAGACGGAAATGAGATCGATTTGCTCATAAAACGCAACGGCATTCTTTATCCCGTTGAAATCAAAAAACACATCAACTATGATAAGAACGATATTGCTGCATTCAAGCTGCTTGACAAAATCCCTGATATGAAACGCGGCGAGGGTTGTGTCGTGTGTATGGCGGAGGATGTGTTCCCTATAACAGCTATGGACAGGGCTGTCGGCGTTCACTATCTGTAAGTCTCGTGGGTTGTTCGTTATGGTATCCGTTTCGAGCAAATGCCTTGACGAGCGCGATATACGGCTCGTTGGCCGTGTTCTCGCTGATTTGGATTTTCTGTATTCGAGGGGGTCATCGGCGCTCGGCAATCCACCGGCAACGGGAGCGTAACCGTAACAGTCGCGTCTTGTTTGAATCGAATACAGAGCTTAACTTTGCGAAATATTGGGGTTATTTACCTGCCGGCGCTCTTTCGGACGAAATGTAAAGTGACGTCCAATGCTCCGCGCGTTTTCCGGCGCTCATGTCAAAGTATGCTCTGCCTCCCTCTATCGAATCAAACGTCGGGTCAGCGGATATCCACCGGCCTTTCGATCCGTCCCATATGAGAAGCCGCGCGTGCAGGTCGTATATCTTGACCCACCTTTCGTTATAATACCTGTAGGGCGTTTCACCCATGCCTTTCGATATCCGTCTGCGGCCGTTCGAGTCAAAATACACCGTGCCTTTCACAACTGTCCGTGAAACCTTACCCACCTCTATCATCACGGGTATGCCGAGAGCCCTCAGGCTGCCGGCCACACCGTGCACATAGCCGTTGCACAGGCTTTTCGGCTTCGTTTCACTCTTTCCCGTGACGTAGTCCGTCACGGAGAACAACACGGTGAGGTAGTCTTGTTTCGGCATGTTCGACGCACGCTCGTTATCGGGCAGACTGCGCGCGTAGGTCGCAAGGTCGTAATCATATTCCAAATTATCCGTGTACCAGTCATAAACGGCCCGTATCTTCTCTGTTTCCGTCACGGCCCCCGCATTCCGCACGATGTATTCGGCCCAAGCCTTGCCGACAGTGTTGTCCGACTGCACGGTTTCGCTCGGCGCCGTGAAGTTTGAAGCGCCGAACGCTTGGACGGGGAAGAGCAGCATGAACGCGACGATAGCGGCGAGAGTTTTTTTCACAGCCGGTAACACCTCCTTTTGGCGTTAATAATACTTACCTAATGCACATACATTATACCGGAATTGAGAGATGTCGTAAATGATTAAAAGTAACACGACCGAAAGCAGTATTCCGCAATATTCTCCGTTGTTCCGATTCTTTTATCGGTCGCCCGGTTTATTACGCAACCGGGTTCAATACCCTTAGATTGATACGGTTATTGAACCCACTCCTACGTGTATTTTCCATCGTATCAAACTGCCCGGCTCTCTAATCCCCCATAGTCTTGCCGCAGGGCCGCGTTTGCTATTTTGTCGCTTCGATAAATCTGTGCAGTATGGCGGCCACTTCGGCGCGGGTTGCGCTGCCTCTCGGGTCAAAGATATTGCCGGGCTTGCCGTTCAGGATGCCGCCTGCTGTTAAGGTCTGCAGCGCGTCTTTCGCGTAATCGGCCGTTTGCGCGTCGTCATCAAAACTTCCGGCGGCATACAAGGGCGGAACGCCCAGCCCCGCGAACTCCGCGTAGCGCGCGATAAGCGTCGCGAGGTCTTGGCGTGTCACGTCCGCGTTCGGCGCGAAGTCTCCGGCGCCTGTTCCCGAAACAAGTCCGTTCGCCGCCGCCCACGCGACATAGGTTGTGTAATACGCGCCGGTTTCAATATCGGAAAAGCCGCCGGACGCCGACGCGTCTTCGTCCGCGCCCGCGAGTCTGCCGAGCACCGTTATGATCATGCCGCGCGTCATGGGCGTCTGCGGGCTGAACGAGGTTGCGGACGTTCCGTT
>JAISBV010000006.1 GCA_031266025.1 Eubacteriales Family XIII. Incertae Sedis bacterium | reverse complement strand
AGATATAGGGAAAAATATTGGCAGGCAATTATCAAAACGCCACACAGAAGGCGAGAGGGCGCGGTTTGTTCCGCGCCCTCTCTTATTTGTTGGGATTCTATACCCATTCCTGCCTTACGGCATTTGTCGGAGTTGCTAACTCCTTCTTGACACACAGCATAACATACCCCACGACGCTTTGCAATATGGCAATTTTTTCAATGTTGTTCCACTATGAAAATGTCACCTTGTAAATTCCTGTTCGATTATTCCGATATCGGAATAATCGAACTTACACCGTGTTTTTGGTTATTCCGATGTATAGTTATGAGCCCTGTGTTTTAGCGATTGAAGACGTGAAAATATCGGAATAACAATTTAACAATTTGCCTATTTGTAGTACAATGCGAAAATAGATACAATCTTACTAAATTCGCAACGGAGGTTACAAATGAGCAAATTCAACTTACAAGAAGTATCGGAACAGGTACTTCGAAAACTGGAGGAACGCGGGCTGAAAGGCATCTCAGACATGCGTTCCGTGAGCTTCGGAATGGCGATAAGATACTTTCGCCGACAAGGCGCGTCATTGGATGCCATAACAACCGGCATGCTTGAGTCGTTCCTGCTTGAGTTCCGCCGGATGTATGAAGCCGGTCAATACAGCGTGAATACATGGGAGAAAGTTCAGCGCGGCGTCGGTTTGGTAAAGCACTATGTGCAAACCGGAGAAATACTCGACAGACGTTTGCCGTCGTGGAAGCATACTCACAATCCGCTCCGGATTGCGCCGCCAACAGAACAGTTGGCGGACAATGACAATATTTGGGGATTGGTTTGGCGGGCGAGAGAGGAACTGATCCAAGTCGGATATACGCCGCGCATGTGTATGAGGTACGGTTACGGTGGATTCGATAAGATTCTGCGCCGGCACACAAAGCACAAAACCGACCGGTACTGTCCTGAAATAGTTGAAGAAACGGTAAGCGAGCACCGTGCGTGTTTTGCCGACGGGGAAATAAATCGCACGACATATTCCGATCTCCGCAAAGCCGGACTCATGTTGGACGAATTGCACAAGACAGGTCACATTGCTTGGAAAGTGGCAGAACACTGGGGGACGCGTCAACCGGTGCCGGAGTTCAAGTTGTGTATAAACGCGCATACCGATTTTGCCATGACCGTAGGAGAGCTTGCGCCGGTAACGATCGGCGGAACTAAAAGCAGCGCTCGCGCGTTGGTCTTTGAGTTGGAAGAACTCGGGTATTGTTCGTTTGCCGGTGTGACGCTTGCAGTCATTAGCGACGCGTTAACGGCGTTGGCGCAGCGGCGCGCCGCAGGCGGCATCAGCGGCTTCTTTAGCGACATACGCAGATTCTTGCGTTTCCTTTACCGTAACGGCTACACGAAAGTTGATCTGAGCATCGCCATTCCGGAGTATGTCGCAGAGCATCGTTCGTTCGGCTACGGTTTTAGCCGCGAAGAAATTCTGGCGTTGCTCAATTCGGTAAATGTCACATCCGGATTAGGCAAACGAGACTTTGCAATGCTTACCCTCGCGGCGCAAACCGGGCTGAGAGCAATTGATATAGTGAACTTAAAGCGGGATAACATTAACTGGCGGTCAAAGGAAATAAAGTTCGTGCAACACAAGACCGGCAAGCAGCTGTCACTGCCGCTGGAGCCTGAAAGCGGCAACGCGATTGCCGATTACTTGCTTACCGCTCGGCCGAAATGTGAATCGCCCAATATTTTCATTACACATACGGTTCCGTTAAGACCTCTTGGCTCATCCGCGCTTCAGGGGCGGGTTCGGAAATATATGGGCATTGGCAACATGACCACCCTGCCGGGATGTGGCGTCCACAGTTTCCGGCGCGGCTTCGGTACGCGGTTATTGGAAAGCGAAACGCCAATTGAACTATTGCACCAAATGCTTGGACAGACTTGTATGGAGTCGGCCAAACCTTACATTGCGGTAAATGACGAAGGTCTGAGAATGTGTTCATTGGATTTGGCGCCTCTGCGGAAAGCGGGTGGGTCGAATGAATAGAACTTTCCGCAGCAAATTTGCCGAACGCATTATGCGTTTTATTGACCAAAAGCACGCAGTCGGCCATCCTTATGTCGATGGAGAAAGGCACATCTGGAATTTTGACCAAATGTGCGCAGAACACTTCCGGGAAGAAGCCGATATGACAAAAGAAGTGGCGTTGGCTTGGGCAACGCGCAAACAGGATGAAAGCATTTGCTCGCTTCACGCCCGGCTGATGCCGATTCGCGAATTTGGGCGTTATCTTGTTCGTACAGGCGAGTCTGCATATGTGCTGCCGGTTAAATTGACGAAGAAAGGCAACCGTCACATCCCGTATATCTTTACGGAAACCGAAATCGCGTTGCTTTGGGCAGAGCTTGACAATATGAAACCCAGCAGCGCTTCGCCGCTCAGGCACATTGTTGTTCCCGCCGCGATACGCTTGTTGTACTGTTGCGGTTTGCGCCCGGCCGAGGTCTTGAAACTGCGTGTGTCTGATGTTGATTTGGAAAAAGGCAGACTCTGCATCCTTGAGTCAAAAGGTTCAAAAGACCGTGTTGTAATGATGTCGGACGACGTGGCCGAATACTATCGCAAGTTTGACGCGCAAATGAAAATGCTTCTGCCGACACGAACGGTGTTTTTCGAACATTCCGGCAGACGCGCGTACACACGCAACCGCCTTGACGAGATGTTTCAAGGTGTACGCGACAGGATTTTCCCCGGCGTCGGCGAGCGCAAGCCGGTTTTATACGATTTTCGGCACACCTATGCAACCCACAGACTCTACAAATGGATGAGAGAAGGCAAAGATTTGACGGCGATGATTCCGTATCTCAGCGCATACATGGGCCATGCGCAACTTGCGGACACATATTATTACATCCATCTTGTCCCGGGCCTGTTTGAAAATATGGCCGGGTTCGACTATTCGGTATTCGAAAAATTACTGCCGGAGGTGGAATCCTATGCTTAACTTTTTCACAGTCGTGCGCGATTTCTTGACCGACTACCTGCCAATGCAGAAAGGACTCAGTGAAAACACAATAATCTCATACCGTCAGGTTCTTAATTTGATGGTTAATTACCTGCGCACGGAACGCAAGATGTCTGTCAAGAAGATTGGATTTGAGACATTCAATCGAGAATTGATTCTGGAATTTCTCGACTGGTTGGAAACCTCTCGCAACTGCGGGACAACAACCCGTAATCATCGTTTGATGGTATTGCGCTCATTCTTCGACTATGCGGGCGTACTGGATTGCACTCAAGTTGCGCTCAGTCTGGCGGTCAACGATCTGCCCGTAAAGAAAGCGCAAGGCCGCATTGTTGATTACCTTTCCGAAAAGGCGCTCGAGGCCTTGCTCGCGCAACCGAAGCAAGCAAAGCGCAAGGAATTGCGGGATTTGGTCTTTATGATGCTTATGTACGACAGTGCGGCACGTTGCAACGAAATGCTGAATCTTCGAGTCCGCGACCTGCGCCTCGCTACGGAACACCCAACGATGTATTTGCTCGGCAAAGGCAACAAACCGCGCATTGTGCCGGTTATGCTGCGAACCGTCGAGCATTGCAAACACTACCTTGACATCTTTCACAGCGAAACCGCGGGCAGAGACGACAATTTCGTATTCTACACTGTCATGCGCGGCAAACGCAAACCCATATCTGCGGACGCAGTCGCTCTCTTCATGTCCAAGTATTGCGGTATGGCAAAGGTTATATGCCCGGAGATGCCGGATAAACTTCACCCGCACATGCTGCGCCATACTCGGGCGATGCACTTGTACCGTTCCGGTATGCCGTTGCACTTGCTCTCACAGACACTCGGACACGCAAGCGAGGAAGCCACGCGTATCTACGCGTTCGCTGACACCGAAATGAAGCGAGAGGCAATGACGAAAGCCGACGCTCTGCGTGGGGGAAATCTGCCGCCGCCGGCAGTTTGGGAAGACGATGAGGATATGATTCTCACTCTTGCCGGGCTGAGATGAGAACTTGTTATTCCGCGCTTTTTTGAACAATGTCCCATCTTTGGGGCGTTGTTTGCCATACATCGGAATAACCAAAAACACGGTGTAACTGTGATTATTCCGATATCGGAATAATCGAACACGAGGTACCGGGGCCGAATAAACTGATCTGTTCCGCAGCGCTCGCTCTCCTTTCTCATCTCTCTCGTCACGCGGACTTGTTCCATGAACAGACCGGAGCGTTCTCCCGCCAGACCTTGACGGTTCCCGTTCGCCACGCTGAGGTCTTGGCAGGGGCTGCCGCCCGTGACAATATCAACAGGCGGCAGCTTTGAACCGTCAAGCTTCGTGATGTCGCCGGCGTGTATCATATTGGGGAACCTGATTTTGGTGACTGAAATTGGGAATGGTTCTATCTCGCTCGCCCACAACGGCGTTATGCCGTGCCGGACCGCGCCAAGCGGGAAGCCCCCGATCCCGTCGAACAGGCTGCCGAGCGTCAACCTCACAGCGTCGCCTCCGGCTTCACGCTTGCTTTTTAACACAGCTTTCCTTTCCGTCATTTGCCGGCCGCTTTCACAATCGTCTGGGTCGTACTCACCGCCGCTTGGACCGCGTAGACCGCGCCCGTGACGTTCGCGCGTGTAGTCGCTTCCAGACCGAACGCGCCCGCTATGCGGGGGACCTCGCCCGCCGACAGCAAGATCCCGATGCCCAGAACGGGGTGCTCAGGCAAGACCATCAGCCCGATAACGAGGAACACCTGTTGCAAAAACGCCGTCACGCACAGCCCGACCACCTGCTTTACCCACTGCAGGAAGC
>JAISBV010000016.1 GCA_031266025.1 Eubacteriales Family XIII. Incertae Sedis bacterium | reverse complement strand
GGCCCGCAGATATACATTATAGGATGCTGCACCGCCTTCGCGCGGGCCATGACGCTGATCCACGCGACGGCGTCGCTGACGGAGTGGATGACGGATACATTTGTGACGAGGGTGGCGATTATCTTAGCGATAAACGTGCTGCTTCTTATAATAGGCTGCTTTATGGACACGATAGCGGCCGTGCTCATAGCGGGCCCGATACTCTGGCCCATAGCCCAGTCCGTGGGCTTCGACATAACGCATTTCGGAATCGTTATGGTGACGAACCTTGCCATTGGTTTTGTAACGCCTCCCGTAGGCGCGAACCTGTTTGTGGCTCAGTCGCTCACGGGCATCTCTATCACGAAGATAGCGGGGCGGGCCATACCGTTTATGGTCGCGTTTTTGATTGCGCTCGTGTTCATTACCTTTATACCGCAGTTGAGCCTCTTTCTTCCGAATTTGAGCAGGTAGACCGGTTTTTCCGCTCGCGTGAGCGAAAAATACAGTAGACAGTTGTTGTAATTTTTATAATTTGTTTTGGAAAGGACGGGAAGTGTGATGAAAAAACTGCTTACACTTATGATGGTTATCGCGTTTGCGTTTGCCTTTACCGCGTGCGGCGGCGGGGGCGGCGGAAGCGGCGACGCTGCGGGAGACTCCGACGGAGACGCGGCGGCGAGCACGGAAGGGACGCAGAGCAGCGGCGCGAAAATCAAGATCGTTATGGCCAACGGACTTGGGGAAACCAATCCCTCGCACCTTGTTATGGTGGCGTTCAAGGAATACCTTGAAGCCAATTCAGACGACTTTGAAGTGGAAATCTACCCGCTCGGACAGCTTGGCAGTGAGCGCGAACAGATCGAAAGCGCCCAAGACGGCAGCATTCAGATGACGGCGGCGTCCACGTCGCCCTATACGGGTTTTGTCAAGGACGCGTCGATATTCGATATGCCGTTCGCGATCGAGAACTATGATCAGTTGGTGGCAGTGTTGGCGGATCCGGATTTTGTGGCGGCCATAGACGAAAGCTTCAGCGCCGTGGGATTGAAGATAGGGGTTATGGGCAATTCAGCGTTCAGGGCCTTGGAATCGAGAAAGCCCATACGTCATATCGAGGATTTTAAAGGCCTGAATATGCGCGTTATGGAGAACGAAAATCACATCAATACGTTTAAGGCTTTGGGTTGCGTGACGACGGCCGTGCCTTGGAGCGAGCTTTACACGGCCTTGCAGCAGGGCTTGGTTGACGCCCACGACAGTTCATTTACGATGACGGTCACAAACAATCTGCAGGAGCAGACGCCGTACGCCACGAGCATCTATCACCTTATGGGCGTCATAATGTATACGATGAACCTTGAATGGTTCAATAACCTTACGCCCGATCAGCAGAACATTATCATGGAATCTTGGAAGTACGCGGAATCCACAAGGCCGAACGCCGATCAAAACGAGAAGAATATGCTGCAGATCATGATAGATGAAAACGGCATCGAGGCGTTTGACTTTACGGCCGAGGACATTGAAAAAGGCAAGGAACTGTGTCAGCCCGTATGGGAGGCGGTAAAAGAACAGGTCACCCCGAGGGTGTACGACGCTTATCAGGCCGCTATTGAGAGAGCGAGTTAGCAAGCAGTATACTTCTGCTCGGACTGTGATGTTGACGGAGTTACTGTTCTTATAGGAGGAAAACTATGGATCTTGGCATGAAGGGCCGCGTCGCGGTTGTGACGGGCGGCGGTACGGGCATAGGCAAAGCGGTGGCTGCGGAGTTTGCCGCCGAGGGCGCGACCACTTATATCTTGGGACGCAGACAGGAAATGCTGGACGAAGCGGCTGCCGAAGCGAAGGATAAGGGTGTTACGCTGATTCCGTATGCGCTTGATGTTTTGGATAACGCCGCGGTAGAGAAATGCGTCAATGATATCGTGGCGGCGCACGGCCGCGTCGATATCTGGGTGAACAACGCCGGGTTCGGATACGCGAAGATGATAGAAGATGTTGAAGAGGAAGATTGGTTTAAAACGATAGATACAAATCTGAAATCCACATTCTTCGTTACAAAGACAGTGGCGCGGCAGATGAAGAAACAAAAGTACGGCGTTTTCATCAACGCGGCGTCGATGGCGGTCTATATGCCTTTGGCCGGCAATTCGGTTTACGCGGCGGCGAAAAGCGGCATCGCAAGCTTTACAAGAACATTCGCGGCCGAGCTTGCTCCGTACGGAATCCGTGTGTTGAGCTACAGCCCCGGCATGGTGGCCACAGCCATGAGCAAACGTCACATAGCGCGCGATTATGACAAGTTGGTGAACACTATGGCGCTGCATCGTTTGGGCACACCCGAGGACTTGGCGAAACCCATCGTGTTTTTCGCGTCCGAAGCGGCCGGATATATGACGGGCATAGACATACCGCTTGCGGGCGGTCGCTACTGCAGCCAAAACAATGAAGATATGTGGGTGAAGGCCGGCGCTGACGCGATAGTGCCGGAAAAAGTCATCTAAAAATAAAACCTTGCGGCGGCGTGTATCCCCGTTTGCGCAGAGGCGCAGACGGGGATACGCATTCCTTGGGTTCGGTTTGTAAAGAAAGGTGAGTATCATGGGTATTGCAAAAGGCATTTTTACTGTGGACACGCATGTGCACGCGCAAAGACACGCGTTCAAGTTCCAAGAGAAAGGGCTTAAGGCCGATTATGCGACTTTGAGCGGCGGCATGTCCGTCGCGACCGTATACGACAATTCCGAGAGACTTCTCTATCATATGGATCGCTATGACGTGGACGTGGCTGTGATTTTCCCGGCATTTGCGATGACAAATGAGATTGATCTGCAGATCGTCGAAAATCATCCCGACAGATTTGTCACTATGGCGTGGGATGTGGAAACGCAGCGAAAATCCCTGACAGGCGAGAAGGCGTGGAACATAGAGGATTCACTGAGAGAAATAGAGACATGTCTCGAGACCGGCAGGTACAAAGGCATAGCGGAGGGTATTCCGCGCGACCGTCATCCCGAAAGGAAGAGGATAAGCTGGAACGAAAAGTTGGAACAGATATGCCGGTATATGGAATTGTGCAGAAAGTACAAAGTAATCGCGCAATACCATACAGGCTTTCCGTCCGGCTACGCGGCCGCGGCGAACTTGGCGCGAATCCAGGGAAATTATGAAGATTCTTGGGCCAATCCGCTTCACGCACATGAGGTCGCGTACTATTATCCGGATGTCCCCATTATTCTGGCGCACGGCGGTATTGAAGGCAGCGGATATTACACAAAGTATTATGAGGACTGTCTCAATGTAGCTTCTTCGCATCACAATATATATATTGAATGCGGGCAATGGTGGGCGGAGCTCTACGAAAAGCCTCTCAAGGATCCCAATATCGGGCCCGAAAAGCTTCTTTGGGGAACGGATTGGGGCGCGTCCTGTACGCCGCAGACATGGATGCCCGGTTGTGTCCCGGAAACATATTGCAGTCAAAATGTAAACTTGGGGCCTCCTTCGCATCAAGTCGATATATACGGATGGAGTCTCAGAGAACTTGGCAGGTTGAATATTCCGCAGGATGATTTGAATTTGATCCTTGGAGGCAACGCGTGCCGCCTGTTCGGTATTAAGCCGCCACATACGCGCCTGTTCAAGGAATATCTCAACAGACCCAACCAAAATGTTTCCGCAAATACGTCAAACAGAAAATAAACGGGCGGCGTCGGCCGCCCCGCAGACTGTAGCCGCCGGGGTTTGTATCCCACGTCGGCTTAATAGGCGGTGTAACCCCATGCCTAAGGATACAGGGGATTGGGCGGCGTCGTTCAACGCTCCGCCGGCTTTGAGCGCAGTGCACAAATCGTTTGACCGAAGCAAAAACAGCCTGTTCAGCGTACGTCTTTTCCGGTATACTGTACATGTGATGATCCTCCCGTGTGTTGACATTTATGTGCTAATTTACCAAGGAATTATTAAACAAAATGACTATTATTGACATTGCGCGAATCAGCGGTTTTTCAAAATCCACGGTGTCCCGTGTACTGAAAGACGATCCGAACGTGAAAGCGTCTACCCGCGAAAAGATTCGGGCGGTTATGCGGGAAAACAATTTCATAAGGAGCGAGTTGGCCGCAAGCATGGTGGCGGGCAGCATACGGATGGTTCTTATAATTACAGGGGATATCGAAAACTCTTATTATGCTCATTCTGTGAAAAAAATAGAGGAAGTCCTGGCGCGCGAAGGCTTCATGACTATATTATGCAACAGCGGATACGATGCCGACAAGGAGGCTCGATACCTGAACCTCGCCGCGGAGTTTCGCTTTGCGGGCGTTATCATGATGACGGCCATCGAATCTCCGCAGTTGTATCGTATACTTGACCGGCTGCAATGTCCGGTCGTTCTTTTGAACCGTCATTTGCGGCAAAGGAGTTTTGACAGCATAATTCAGAATAACTTTGTGGCCGCATACGGCGCCACTGAATATTTGATTAAACAGGGGCATCGACGTATACTTCATTTGGCAGGTATAAAAGGCGCGTCCGCGTCCGAGGACAGACTGGCCGGATACCTTAAAGCAATGGAGGATATGGGTTGCGAGGTGCGGCAGGATATGATCGTATACGGCGATTTGACCGGAGAATGCGGCATGGCGTTGGCGGAACGCCTTATAGCGGAGCCGTCGGACATTACCGCGGTATTCATTGTGAATTTTGCGATGGCTATGGGCTTCGCGCAGCGTTGGTGGATGTCGAACAAAAAGATTCCTGACGACATCAGCGTTATTTCGTATGACCGCACATCTCTTATGGATTTTATGCCCGTAAGCATAAGCTCTGTCGGCGTCGACAGCGGTATTATGGGGGAGGAGGCGGCCAATCGCATCCTTGCGAGAATAAACGGTGATACCGGCCCTACGCGGCTTGTTGTATTAGACGCCAAATTGGATATCAGGGGGAGCGTAAAGCCGTTGCTGTAATTGGAATGACTGTAACAGCCCCCTGTCAAATTAAGGCTATTAAGCGTTTGGATGCGCGGGGGCGGACATGGAGCAGTTGACCTGCAGCCCGTTACGCGTCAGGTAGTCCGCTCCCCACTCGTACATGGCCGATAAAATAGGGTAGATGCTTCGCCCAACGTCGGTCAGGGCATATTCGACTTTTGGCGGCACGACCGGGTACACAGTGCGAGTGATTAGGTCGTCCGCTTCCAACTCGCGCAGTTGCTGCGTCAACATTTTTGGAGTTGCTTGCGGGATAAGTTTGTGTAGTTCGCCAAACCGCAGCGTAGCGTCAGTCAGATGCCATAGAATGAGCGATTTGTATTTCCCTCCTATCATGTCGATAGTCGCGTCTACAGGGCAGTTGTATGCGGTACATTCGCAATTCATGCGTGTATCCTCCCTTACTATCCTTTCGGATATTATATCACAAAAAAGTGCGTACTTGCAAAAAGATAAATTTATAATAAAATTATATCGCAGTCGGTGTTACTGTTCAGAGGTACTCCGGATTTGATACTTTTTCCGTCATTCTGGGTTTATCCCGGAATCCATATAATATTTTTGGATTCCGGGACAAGCCCGGAATGACCGTACTTTTGGATTTTAACAACCTAAATGCCCTAAAACATTTATTACGCAGACAACCTCTGAACAGTAACCGGTCGGTAATCATGAAAGCGAATACGCAAATAACCGTCGCGCAGAAATCAGAGAGGAGATTTCATTATATGGAAAATCGGGTGTTGAGCATACGCGGCATGACCTGCGCGGCCTGCGCCGGGCGAATAGAGAGGGTCGTCAAAAAGTTGGAGGGAGTTGAAAGCGTATCGGTCAACCTTGCCACCGAAAAGGCGACGGTCGCGTACCAACCGCAGCAGGTTCGTCTCGCGGCTATTCGCGGGGCGATCGAGAAAGCCGGATACGAGGCGCTTGAGCCGGACAAAGCAAATGCCGCCGATGAGGACAGGGCGCTCAAGAAGAAAGAAATCAAGACGCTGTGGACAAAATTTATCGTCGCCGCCGCGTTTTCCCTGCCGCTTCTTTATATCGCGATGGTTCCGATGCTGACCGGGTACGGAATCAGGCTGCCTTATCCGAAAGGGCTTGACCCGATGAACTACTCGCTGATTTACGCGCTGTCAGAACTGGCGCTGGTCATTCCGGTTATCGGTGTAGGGTATAAGTTTTATACCGTCGGATTTATGTCGCTGCTCCGGCGAAGCCCCAACATGGACAGTCTGATCGCCATCGGCACGACTGCCGCCGTGCTGTACAGCGTTTACAACACATGCCGGATCGCGCAAGGCCAATTCATAGCGGTGGAATCGCTCTACTTTGAAACAGCGGGCGTGATTATCACCCTCATCCTGCTCGGCAAGTCGCTGGAAGCCGTGTCAAAGGGCAGAACGGGCGAGGCCATCAAGAAGCTCATGGGGCTCGCGCCGAAAACGGCAATTATAATGCAGGACGGCGAGGAAAAGGAAATCCCCATCGAAGAAGTGGAAATCGGCGATTGTCTGGTTGTAAAACCGGGCGCCAAGATTCCTGTGGACGGTACGGTCACGGAGGGGCATACATCCGTCGACGAATCCATGCTCACCGGCGAGAGTATGCCGGTGGATAAGAACGCGGGCAGTCCCATCTACGCGGCTACGATCAACACGACGGGAAGCATACGGTTTCGCGCGGATAAAATCGGGGCGGACACGGCGCTTGCGCAAATCATCAAGCTCGTTGAAGACGCGCAGGGCAGCAAGGCTCCCATTGCGGCATTGGCCGACAAGGTTTCCGGCGTATTTGTCCCTGTCGTCTGTCTCATCGCTCTCGCGGCGGGCACGGCGTGGTTCTTCGGGACGGGCGGCGACATCAAGTTCGCGCTCACTATTTTCATTTCCGTGCTCGTTATCGCTTGCCCCTGCGCGCTCGGTTTGGCGACGCCGACGGCTATCATGGTCGGAACCGGCAAGGGGGCGGAAAACGGTATACTCATCAAGGGCGGCGAGGCGTTGGAAACCGCGCACAAAATACAAACCGTTATATTCGATAAAACAGGCACGATCACTGAGGGCAAGCCGACAGTCACGGATGTTTTGACCGCTGACGGTTTGTCTGCCGACGATCTTTTGCAAATTACGGCTTCGGCCGAAAGAGGATCCGAACACCCGTTGGGCCAAGCGATTGTTGCGGGCGCGCGGAACAGGGGTTTGGAGCTGCTGAAGGCCGACGGCTTTGACTCCGTCACGGGGCGCGGCATCGATGCGCAAATAGGCGGTATGCGCGTCTTGGCCGGAAACCGCAAGCTGATGGATGAGCGCGGCATTTCATTCGCGTCGTTGGAAAGGGATTCCGACAGACTGGCGGACGAGGGCAAGACGCCGATGTACGTCGCCGGCGACGGGCGGCCGATGGGTATCGTAGCCGTGGCCGACGTGATGAAAGTCTCCGGCCGGGCGGCTGTTGAGAGCCTGCACAAGATGGGCATTGAGGTGGCGATGATCACAGGCGACAACAAAAAGACCGCCGCCGCCATCGCCGGGCAAGTGGGCATCGACCGTGTTCTGGCCGAGGTGCTGCCGCAAGATAAGGTGAGCGAGGTCAAGAAGCTGCAAGACGAGGGCCGCAAGGTCGCTATGGTCGGAGACGGCATCAACGACGCGCCCGCGTTGGCTCAGGCCGACGTCGGCATCGCTGTCGGCTCCGGCACGGACGTAGCGATGGAGAGCGCGGACATCGTTCTCATGCGGAGCGATCCGGCTGACGTTTCCGCCGCGATCAGGCTTTCCAAGAGCACCATCCGCAACATTAAGCAAAACCTCTTTTGGGCGTTCGGTTACAACGTGATCGGCATCCCTATAGCGGCGGGTATGCTTCATCTGCTGTGGGGCGGGCCTTTGCTGAATCCGATATTCGCGGCTGCCGCCATGAGCTTCAGTTCGGTATCTGTACTGACAAACGCGCTGCGTTTGAAAAGATTTAAGGCGACGCGCTGATATTAGTACGCAAAAAGTACAGAATGAGTATTGATAATACGCTGTCAGCCGATTTGCTCGCTGTCCGGCTTCGAGCCGATATACGGTACGACGCGATTTCGTCCGTTTTTCTTGGCTGTATACATAGCTTCATCGGCGCATCGCAGCATGTCTTCAAAAGAAACGATATCACGGGTCGAAGCTACGCCTATGCTGAATGTAACCGTAAGAGACCGCCCTTCATAGATACACGGATTGTCCTCGACATGAGTCCTAATGCGCTCGGCAAGACGCAGGGCGGTTTGTTCGTCCGAGTCCGAGATCATCACTACAAACTCTTCCCCGCCGTAGCGCGCGACAAGGTCATAAGAACGCACGGTTTCTTTAATACAGGCGGAAACGTTTTTCAAAACCTCATCGCCGGCCAAATGCCCGTACGTGTCGTTGATGTTCTTGAAAAAGTCCAAATCCATCATCATTACATGACATGAAATACCCGATCGCTTTGACCGATCAAACAGCATGGCGGCCAACTCCATAAAGTGACGCCTGTTATAGAGTCCTGTGAGAACGTCCGTATAAGCCACTTGTTCGAGTTTTTTCATCATACTGATTATGTTTGTGATGTCCTGAATCAAGATGATCCAACCGAGCAGACGCGGTTTTCCTCCTGTGAATATGGCGTCGATTTGCGCGCTGAAATACCTGTCGTCTCCACTTTTGTCGGGCAGCGTGAAACGCACTCCAAGCTCTTCCGAATAATCGGAGGGGGCAAGCAGTTCGCCCGGCCAATTCGATATCTGCGCGATCGCGGCGCCCTTGCGCAAGCCGTCCAAATCGGGGAAAAGCCTGCGCGCCGCTCTGTTTGAGCTCGTATAATTCATATCGCTGCTGACGAGTACGAAAGCGTCTCTTATATAATCCAAAGTCATCGAATAAGCTGTGGGAACTATATCGAAAAGATCGTAACGTACGATGCTGATATAGAAGAGCACATTGGTTACAACGAGTGCAAAAGGCGTAAAATTTATATCGCCGAACGCATTTTGAAAAACGTTCGAACAGAGGATGTGGATAAATGTCGCCGCAAGCGGAGCGGACAGCACCACGGTAAGCAGCATGAACGATTTAAATTGCTCTCTGCGTTTTGGAAGCGTATTTATCAAAATCACGCAACCCGCCGCGATATACAGAACAATATAGCCGTAAATGAAATAGTACAAACTGCCTTCTTCAATCTGTAAGCCCAAAAGCGGCGTGTCATTGTCAAAATGATATGACGCGTACATCATATTGTGATATTCGGCCGTAAATATAATCGGCAAACTGATGGCCGGAGGGATGAAAAGGAAAGGTTTAAGACGATGCTGTAATATTTCTATGTCACAATAGTCAGCGGCGAACAGGAGATAAAATACGGGAAGAAAACAGCCGCCCATATACATGAGTTTGACGGCAATCAGTGACCCGGCTGTCGAGAAAGCGGTAATTTCAAGCAAATTGCCGGACAAATACAGGAAAATCGAAGTCATGCACAGCATAAAATAGTAACGCTTTTCGCTGCGACAATGCAAAAACGTAACGATCATCAGATAAACCGTCACAAGTATTGAAAGCGAGATAAGTATGACCACGCATGTGTATATTGCCAATTCTTGCGGCGCCCCTTTCCCAAACCCCAAATCATCAAATCCGCTACAGGCAGTATATCACAGCATATATCACAAAATCAAACAATTTCACATTACAGCCAAAAACTAAAAATGTCATTATTGCAGTTCAGAGGTATGTTGACGGGATACATAAATGGGAAATTATTCGTTAATTTCGTCATTCCGGGCAGTCTATTTTCGTTCGCTCACGACCGCTATACTGTCTTGATTCTCGCTTTCCGAACCGTGAAAATGCCGCCCGCTCCTTATAAATCCGTCCAGAAAGTCGCATATTTCCTCCGTAATCAGTTCACCCGGACAGAGTACGGGAATACCGGGAGGATACGGCACAATCATTTGCGCGCTGACGCGTCCCTTGGCTTCGTTCCTGTGAACGAAAGTACGTTCGGAAAAATGCGCGGCCCGCGGCGTTATGATCATTGGCGGTGTGGGCGGGAGCGCTTCGTCCCATGACAAGGGTTTGCACTGACCTTTATACCCGGCTGAGATATCCTTTATTGCGAAAATCAGCCTGTCGACGTCTTCTTGCTCGGAACCGACGCCCATAACGCAGACCGTGTAGAAGTAATCCCCGAATTCGCTCTCTATGTTGTACCGATCCCTCAAGATACGGTAGAGCGTGTAGCCGTCAATACCGAGTTTGCGCGCGGAAATGACGAGACGGACGGGATCATAGCCCGCGATTTCGGCCTCGCCGATCAGATCGTCGCCCAAGACTTCTATACCCGGCAAGGCGGACAGTTCTTTGCGCGCCGCGTTCGACATGATGATCAGGCGTTCGAGTATGTCGCGTCCCTGCGTCGCCATGCGGCTTCTCGCAAGGTCGAGCGAAACTTGGAGTATGTATGACGGACTCGTACTCTGCGTCATTTGCAGGTTGGATTTCAGACGGCCGAGATTCATGCGACCGCCCTTTACGTGCAGCAACGAACTCTGCGTCAGCGAACCTGACATCTTGTGAATGCTCTGACATGCGCAGTCGGCGCCGAGCGCAAGCGCGCCCCGCGACAGTTTTTCGTTAAAATAAACATGATTGCCGTGCGCTTCGTCGGCAATGAATATCCCACCCCTTTCGTGCGTGACGTCGATCAAGCCTTGCATATCGCAGCATACGCCGTGATACGAAGGGCTGACCGCAAATACGCCCTTAGCGTCCTTATTTTCGGCGTACAGCGCGTCGAGCTTGTCCTTGCTTACGCCGCCCAAAAGTCCCTTCTCTCGGTGGATTTCCGCGCTTATGTATACGGGAATCGCGCCGCTTGTTATGAGACCGAAGACGACGGACTTGTGCGCGTTGCGCGGAACTATGATCTTCTGTCCTTCTGAAGCGACTGTGCATATCGCCGCTACTATGCCGCAGGATGTGCCGTTTATGAGAAAATAACTGTGATCCGCTCCGAAGGCGTCCGCAGCCAAGTCCTGCGCTTCCGATATCGCGCCCCGCGCTTCGTGCAAGTCGTCTAATCCGTTGACTTCGCTCAGATCCATCTTGAATATATTCTCACCCGCAAAATCGAGCCATCGCGGGTCGATGCCGCGCCCCATCTTGTGAGCCGGGATAAAAAACGGCGTCGGGTTCTTCGAAACGAAATTCGTGACTGCGTCGAAGAGGGGAGTTTTTGATTGGTCTTTTTTCATGTTCATACACCGGGCGCCGTTCAAATCATCGCGTCCACGTCGTCAAGCACCTTGTCTGCTATACGCAGGGCATCGCGAAGTTCCTGTTCCGTGATGATCAGAGGCGGCGCTATGATAAGCATATTTTCGTGAGAATATGTGACGAATCCCTCCGCCTTCAGCATGCCGCATATCTTCGCCATGCAGCCTTCGGGATCGCTGTTGAACGGCGTGAGCGGTTCGCGATTCGCCTTGTCCTTTATGAGTTCGATCATCGCGAAAAGTCCGATATGCCGCGTCTCGCCGACGGATTTATGTTTTCGTTCAAGCTCGTCGAGACCGGACGCGAGCAGCTTGCCCTGCTTTTTGACATTTTCCTCTATGCCGAGACGTACGTATTCGTCTATGGTGGCGACGGCCGCCGCGCAGCCCATCGGATGAGCGTTGTAGGTAAGTCCGTTATACATCTTGCGATCATTGAAATATTCGGCGATCTCCTGTTTGACTATGACGCCTCCGAGCGGGATGTAGCCGCAGGTAGAGCCCTTGGCAAACGTTATGATATCGGGTTTCACGTCAAACTGCATGAACGCGAATTTGCTTCCGGTTCTGTAAAATCCGGTCATAACTTCGTCGCATACGAGCATGACGCCGTACCTGTTGCACAGCTCCCGGACGCCGTTCAGATAGCCTGCGGGCGGAATCAGCACGCCGTTCGAACCGACGACCGTTTCGACAAATACCGCCGCTATATCCTGCGGATTTTCGTATTTCATTTGATTTTCGAGCAGCTCGAGATAGAATGCCGTGATATCCTCTTCGGAATCGAATTTGCACGCTTTGGGCGCTCTGTACGGGTAAGGGCCGTCAAAATGTATGAAACCGGGTACGCCGGGTTCCGCGATCCAACGCCGCGGCTCGCCGGTCAAAGCCGACGCGCCGAATGTTGCGCCATGGTATGACCTGTACATCGAGAATATCTTCCACCGGCCCGTAAAGGCTTTAGCGAATTTTATCGCGTTTTCATTGGCTTCCGCACCGGCGTTCGTGAAAAACACCTTGCCGCCTTTGAAGTGCGGGCCCGCGAATTCGATAAGCTTTCGCGCGGCTTCGGATCGGACGTCGAGCGCGTAGCCCGGCCCTATGAAGGCTATCTTGTCCGCCTGCGCCTTTATCGCGTTGACGACGGCCTTGTTTCCGTGGCCGAGATTTGAATTCACGAGCTGCGAAGACATGTCGTAATATTTGTTGCCTTCATCGTCCCAGAAGTATATGCCTTCCGCCTTTGTTACAGTCATTGGATTCAACTTGTCCTGCGCGCTCCACGAGTGCAGGTTGTATTTCTTGCTCATTTCGCTGATAATTGACATTGTATACACCCCCTTTTGCTCATCTGTATGTTATTCCGCCGTCTGCATTGCCTTTTTGCCCCGAAGCTTTGCTTCGGTAGGCAAAACGGACAGCGTAGCACACGCAGTGTGCGGAGAAATGCGGCGAAGCTGCATGTTGGGCCTCGGAATCCGTCACCGCGCGAACGCCGCGCGCACCTCATCGCTGAACAGCTCCTCATCCTTGGGCTGCCAAGACGGAATGGGACGCGCCACATATGTGAAATTCAGAAGATCCTTATACGTAGCGTTCCAAGATATGCTGTTATGCCCCCATGTGCCGCATCCGAGCGTCATGGACATGGGAAAACCGCAGTTCCATGAACCGGAATTTGACAGGCTCTGCGGCAAATTGACGCATACCTTGCAGACGGGTATTTTCTCGCCGAGCAGCGTAACACGCTCGTTCAGCGACGTATGTATGCCTATGCTGTGGCCTTTGCCCTGATATTCGAGTATGTTCAGCGTCTGTTTTACGGCGTCGTCGAAATCTTTCGCCTTGCGAAGCGCGGCTACAGGAGACAGTTTTTCGCCCGTCAGCGGGAATTCGTTGCCGTATCCGCCGTTTTCCTCAACGAGGATAATCTTGGCGCTCGGGGCGTCGACGCCTGCTATTTCCGCTATTTTTGCGGCTGACTGCGCCACGATGTGCCTGTTCAGATCGTGGTTTTGCGGCGTTTCGGGCCACAGCGCCTTTACGATTTTTTCCTTTTCGGGCGTGCCTTCTTTGGCGATATACGCGCCTTGCTTTGAGATGGCGTCCGTAAAAGCCTCATAAGCGCTTTCAAGCACGATTATACTGTTTTCCGTTGAACATGAGGTGGCGTGGTCGAACGTCTTGGAGCGTATAATCATATCGGCGGCCGCATCGAGATCGCTCGTGCCGTCCACTATGCAGACGACGTTGCCCGTACCGACGCCTACCGCAGGATTCCCCGATGAATATGCCTGCCGCACCATTGGCGTTCCGCCCGTAGCGATTATAAAATCAACTTGTTTCATGATCTGCTGCGAGCATTCGACGGAAACGTATTCAGGATCGACGGCTTGCACGAGATCCTTGGGCGCGCCGTATTTTTGAAGTACGCTCCGAATCAGCTCGGCGACGGCCATATTTGTATTCTTTGCCTTCGGATGCGGCGCAAGTATGATCGCGTTTCTCGTTTTAAGCGCCATGAGCGACTTAACGACGGGAGTGGCCTCGCCGTTTGTAACGGGAATAACGGCCCCGACCACGCCCATGGATTTGGCGTATTTTTCTATGCCCATTTTTTCATCGACATCACAGAGACCGACGGACGGGCGTCCTTTCATCTGCGCGTAAGTACCTTTGACCTTGCTGAACATCTTGGCCTGTTTGTCTGCGGCTATGCCCATGCCGCTCTCTCGGGCGAGCATCTCGCCGAATTTCAGAGCGGTTTCGGGAACAGTAAGCGCGTAGGCAACAGCCTCCGTCAGATCATCCACCCTCTTTTGATCATAATCCTCGGCTATACGCTGCGCCTCGCGTCCCTTCGCGACAATATCCGCCACATACGCCTCATAATTCAATGCCATAGCTAATCTCCTTCCCGGTTTTTCCTTACGGCAATTTTGCCGCCGCCCTTGCCTGCCGGCTGCCGCAAAAAGGATCACCATACATACAGTATACCGGAAAAGGCATACCTTGAACATGTTGTTTTTGCTTTGGACAAGGTATTTAAGGCCGCGCATGCTACAGTTCAGAGGTTAGCCCGGACAGGCTAATGATGGTTCATAAATTCGTCATTCCGGGCTTGTCCCGGAATCTATATTGCTTTTTTGGATTCCACCGGCCCAAGGCAGCCGGTGGAATGACCGTACTTTGGATTTTAACAAACTAAATGCTCTAAAACATTTAGTACGCAAACAACCTCTGAACTGTAACCCGCGCGTTTCAGACGTCATTACCAAGCAATTTCATGATTGCGTGTCGGTAGATATCAATCCCATTAATACAATAGCAATTATGGGAGCAAGTCCGGCATTTTTCAATTCCCATTGCTTTGGCCTGCGCCCTTCGATCTTGCCGGTCGCGGGGATCAAAAAGCAGTTGAGCTGTCTTTACAAAAAAATACGGCCCCATAAATCCGGCATTTCCGTGCTCATAGTTACAGCAGGTGGAAAAACAGGCCAAACAGTCCAAGCATCGCTTAAGTGACGTTCCCATACCGTCCTCCCGGAGCGGAACGTCCGAATCCGCGCCTTCTTCCAAGAAGACGCCGTGTTTTTTGTATATCGTCAACAAGCCTTCTCGTTCTGTGACAAGATCCCGCAGCACAGGCAATTTTCCGAGGGGCTCTATGAGCATACCGTTTCTCACATAAGTGCGGCATGCCATTTTCGGCAGACCGTCAACTCGGACGGCGCACAAACCGCAGTGTTTGCAGCGGCAACCGTAACGGAAGGCAAGCGTGGAATCCTCGTGTTCCCGAATGGTTAAAAGTGCGCCGAGTACCGTATTTTTTTTCTCATTGCGCACACTGTATACACGCCGAACCGGCTCGGGATCGGTTTTCGGGTCAAAACGCATTATCTCAACGTGAATGTTTTCAGCCATGGCATTTCCCCGTTTCCGGTTTAGAGATTTTCATTTCGCCGTCACTTTCCCTGACCGTTATGTTGCGGGCAAAGTTTTCATCATCCCTATTGGGACAGTCCGGGCGCAAATGAGCGCCTCTTGTTTCTCGGCGCGTCAAAGCCGAGCGCGTGATCATCAGCGCACATCGCAACATATGGCGCAGTTCGATCACATCCAACGCATCCCTGTTAAACGTACGTGAAGCGCAGGTGCGGATATCCCGCGCCTGCGCTTCTATAAGAGCAAACTCCGCCAAGGCTTCTTTCATACCTGTCTCATACCGAAGTATTCCCACTTTATTCCACATCACGTCCTGAAGACGTCGCTTCAATTGGATCGGCGTGTATTTTCCGCAACGTCCGATAAGGCCGGTCAATTCGCCGGCAGCGCGTTTCGCGTCCGCCGGGCGTGCCGGACGTGCCCCTTTTGCCGCGCGCGCCGCCTCCTGCCCGGCGATTTCCCCAAACACAAACACCTCTGTCAGGGAAGCCGAACCCAAGCGGTCGCCGCCGAAAACTCCGCCCATGACTTGACCGGCGGCAAACAGGCCCTTTACACTGCTTTGCGTCTCTGTATCCACTTTGACGCCGCCCATATTATAGTGGGCGGTAGGCGCCACGTCCAACGATTCTTCCCAACGGTAAGCTTTTTCACCGTACGCGGCGCGCACGGCGTCAAACTGCCCGAGTCTGTTGCGCGTCTCCCACATGCGCCGTCCGTCTTCGGTCAAAAGGTTCGCACTCAAATCCAAGAGTAACCCGCCGTGCTCGGTGCCTTCTCCCCGCGACAAAAGCTCGGACATTAGCCCGGTCACCTGCGCGCGGGTACGGTTGTGAACATTATGCAGCACTGCCTCCCCATGAGCATTGCGAATGACGCCGGCCGGCCCCGCCGACGCGGGATCGCCGAAAAAAATGCCGCACAGCGGGGCCGGGTGTGTGAGCGCGAAGGGGACAAACTGCACCTGCTCCATGTCTGTCAATTCCGCTCCCGCCTCATACGCGAGGGAATAACCGTCGCCGCAGGCTCCGGACATACAATCGGTATGCGGATAATACAGCCAACCCGCGCCCCCGGTCGCAAGTATAACGGCTCCGGCCGAAATAATGATTGCCCCGCCGCGCGCCAAGTCATAACAAACGGCGCCGTTGACCCGATCCCCGTCTTTGAGCAGTTTGTGCGCCGCCGTCTCCTCCAATACACGGACGCCGCTGCGGACGGCGGCCGCGCGCAGGGCGTTTCCTATTCCTATTCCGTTTGAGGGCGGGGAGCGAAGCGTCCTCGCCTTTGAATGCCCTCCGCTGAAAAAAGCGACGCCGGGGCCGATCAGTCCGTCCTTATCCCGTTGAAAAAGGTGACCGAACCCTTCTGAGATTTCCCTTGCTCTGTGAGCCTTTTTCGCTAAAATCCACGCGATTTCAGGATTGTTTAAATGTTCTCCGCATTCAAGAAGATCATTGCAGAACTCTTTCTCACTGTCGTCTTCCTTCATACACGGGTTTGCGATCATCCCCATTGATATCCGCGTATCCCCATATCCGATAGGTTCTTTAGACGCCAAGATCACATCCGCTCCCAAAGCCGCCGCGCTGACTGCGGCCGTTACCGCCGCCCCGCCGCCGCCGATAACCAATACATCTGTTGAAATCGTATTCTCCATAATCATACGCTCCGTTTTGTTTGCTTTTTAATACTGCATTATCAAGTCATCAGGCTTGGGAGCCAAAGCGCGATCTGCGGTACAAACATGATAATGATGATCGAAAGGACGTCGATCACCATGAAAGGAACGGCGGCCTTAATGATATCCATCATTGTTGTGTCTTTCGGCGCCACGCCCGCCATGACGTAAAGATTCATGCCGAGGGGCGGCGTCAGCATGGCCATTTCGATATTGATCAGGAATATAACGCCAAACCAAACGTCGCTGAAACCGAGGCCGCGAACCACAGGCATAAAAATAGGCAGACAGATCATCATAATAGACACCAAAGACATAAATCCGCCCATGACCGCTATAACGCCCATCATAAGGGCGATAATGACCATCGGAGCGACGTCAAGTACAGTTACGGCGTTCACAAAACCTCTGCCGGCGCCGCTGAATGACAGTATCTGGCTGAACGTAGTCGATGCTGCAATGATGATAAGTATCATGGCTGAATTTTTGACTGTGTCAAGAATGGCCTCATGGATGACTTCAAGGTTTAATTTTCTGTACAGCGCCGCCAGAATAAAAGCGCCTACGCAGCCGCTGGCGGCCGCCTCAGTCGGTGTGGCGACGCCGAGTATGACGACTCCGATGACAAGGAAAACCACAAGCGTCAGGGGAAGGACGTAAATAACGGTATCTTTCAGCTTTTTTGATATTGATACGGGTTCCACTCGGTACGGCGGCGCTTGGGACGGGTCTATAACGCAGCGAAGAATAATGTAGCCCGCGCACAGGGCCGCCACCAAGAGCCCCGGAACAATGATGGCTATGAGAAGTTTGCCGATGGATATCTCGCCGATCGCGCCGAGCATTATGGCAAGGCTGCTGGGCGGGATCAGAATCGCCAGACCGCCGCTGCCCAGTATAGGCCCAAGGCTCATGGATTTTTTGTATCCCTGTTTTTCCATCTCCGGCGTCAGCATTGTGCCGAGCAGGGCGGTGGACGCGGCGCTGGTTCCCGTGAGCACAGCGAACACCGTACCCGCCAATACAGACATGAGCCCGAGTCTTCCGGGCATTTTGCCCATCCATTGGTCTATGACTTCAACTACCTTTCCGGCCACGCCCGTTCGGAACAGAATCTCTCCGAGCAGCATAAACATCGGGATCGGAACCAAGACGAAGGAATTCAGCGAACTGGAGATACTGAGCGTGAATTGCGTCATTCCGTTGTTGAAGCCGAACAGCACGACGACGCCCACCAAATTTATGATCATAAACGCCAAGAATATCTGCATTCCCGTCAGCATGAGAATGATCAGACCGGCGAAAAGCAGAATCAGTATAATCGGCCAATCCAATTTCTTTCTCCTTTTTCACCTATTTTCCACGTATTCTTCGGACGGCGGCTTTTGTTTCTCTGTGAGTACGCCGCCGGTTTTGATAATATTCCTTAAAAATTGGACGGTCATGAGCAATAAGCCGAGTACGGAAATTCCGATCAATATAAATCTCGGCACACGAAGGAATGTATCCGTGCGATAACCTGTTTCAAGCATATCTATCGTTATCTTTGACCCTGCCAAGGTCAGCAGGGAAAACACGGCGGCGCCCAAGACGCTCCCTATGATAACGAGAAATGAATTGATCTTGGGGCTTACCGCGTTGGATATTAGATCAACTTTGATGTGTCCGCCGTCCCTGAGCATTTTCGGGGCGGCAAGAAGCGCCAACGGTATAAGGACATACCCGCTGATCTCCGCGCTCCAACCGAGAGATACAGAAAAAAAATATCTTGTTATAATACCGACGGTAACGGTCAGCATGACGAACACCAACGCGATACCCACTGCGAAATACAGGGCGTCAAGTATCTTATTGTAGGCATAACTCAGCGCGGCAAAGACTTTCAAAATATCACCCCTCTTCTGTAATGACCGAAATTCTGCGGAGCGCCTACTTTGTAATCATTTCCCTGAGCCTTGGCGCAACATCGGGGTAGTTCATGGTTTCGGCGGCCCAAGAGCCCTCATAGGCCTGCGTCAGATACCAATCGGCTACATCCGGCGGCAGTGTGATAAATTCGACGCCATTTCCCTCAATGGTCTTCCTATACTCCGCTTCCTTCATGTCGCGCGACGCCATAACCTCATTTTCGCCCTCAATGACGCACTCCGTAATAATATCCCGAATGTCCTCGGGCAGACTGTTCCATTTGGACAGGTTCATAATAAGAAGGGTGGTCGATTGGTAATACGGGTGATCGATAACATAGTTGCACATCACATCCCAACCGCTGCTGATCGCGCCCTCCATAGGCTGTCCGGCAATGGCGTCCACGATTCCGCTCTGCAGGGCCTCGTAGTTCTCAGCCACGGCTACGTTTGTGGGGTTAACGCCCCAAGCCGCGACGGCGTCCTTTGATCCGGCTGCGGTGCCGATACGCAAGGCGCTGATGTCCGATTGGGTTTCGGGCGCTTTTCTGCCTTTTATGTATGTATAAAAATAGTTTGACTCTTGAGGCGCGGGGCGTCCCAAGTATTTGATCCCGTTCTGCTCATGCATCTGCGCGATAAAGTCGTATGCGCCGTTTTCGCGCTCTTCCATAGGGGTATATTGCGTCAGCATACAGCCGCCGACTCCGGGAACAATAGACGCATACGCGCCCATGTACAGATCCGCCACATCGACGGCGCCGTTCTTAATCGCCATGCCGAGATCGCTGGGGCTCATCACCTCCGGGCCGCCTTTATACTCAATGACTACCCGCCCGTTCGTGCGTTCATTGATCTTGTCAAAGAACACCTGTTGTATACTCTGAACACCCTGATGATTGGAAGCACGGAACGAAACCCAATTAAGCGTGATGACCTCGGTTGCAGACGCAGATTCATCTTCCGAAGGCGTATTTTCCGTCGGAGGAACGCTCTGCTCGCCGCTGCAGGCGGCAAAAATGAAACTTACAAAAACTGCCGCAAGACACGCGGCGAAACTCTTTTTACTCTTCATCTCCACAGCTCCTTAAAGTCTGTTTATTATGCAAACGGGTTCAATACCCTGTGTTTGCTGCGCTTCCTTATTCACAACGTAGGGTATTGAACCCACTCCCAATAACTTCCTCTCATGTCAAACTGCCCATCTCGCTAATACCGTGTAGTCATGCTGCGGGCAGTTTACACTCTCGACCGGCTCAGCAGGGAACCGTAGCCTTGAATAGGCGCTCCTATCTTTGCCAGACGGAACGCGTTCCAACAGGCGGCCTGATTGGACGTAAACACCGGTTTGCCTATATCCTGTTCAAGAGCGTCGATCACATCCAGCGCGTCAAGACCGGTGCAACTGATAAATACCGCCTCCGCCTCGGGGACGTCGGCCGTTCGCGCCAACTTATACAGCACACTTGGCGCAAGGTTGGCCAAAATGTTGTTGTCGACCAAATCAAGGCCTATACAGTTGACAATTTCAAAGCCGTTGTCCTCAAAATACCGTTTCTCCACGTCATTGACGTCGTTCGGATACGGCGTGCACATGGCTATCTTTTTGACGTCTGTCGTTCTGAACGCAAGGCACAGCGAAGTGGATGTGGAAGTGCATGTGATGCCCCCGGTCGCTTCTTCCATCTGATTGATAAGTTCCGCGTCATGGTCTTTTCCCTTAAGAAAACTGCCTGCGGTGCAATTCCACAGGATGACGTCGGGGCTGTAGGAGACGAACATCTTCGCCTTTTCCACAACCTGCTCATCCAGATGCAACATTTCCTCCGCGCTCTCATCCTTGTGTCTCGGTACGCCGATGCCTCCCACGGCGACGCCATTTGGCGCCAACTTATAGAAGTCGCCGATATGGTGCCAACCGGGTCCGGGATATATGACGCCGATTCTTGCTCTCCATCCTTGATTAGACCGCCAAAGTTGGTAAGGCCCCAAATCTTTCGTTGATAATTTCATAACTGTGCGCCTCCTGATTAACTGTTTTTAACTGTAACCTTTAAGGAACAGACGACTTTTTTGTTCGCCCGTCTTGTTTGCAATTCTACTTTATTCATGGTATGATAACAATAACAGGTATGGTTTTCAGCCGATAACTTAATGCTTAGAGGTGGGGTCGGTGGAGTATATTTCTCCTTTGGGACTTCAAATTTTCAAAGACGTGATGGAGTTAAAATCCTTTCGCGCGGCGGCGCAATATCTGCAGATATCGCAGCCGGCGGTCAGCGCCCATATCCACCGCTTGGAAGAAACACTTAATGTACAGCTGTTTGAACAACCGTACCGCCGGATATTGCGCCCTACCGAAGATGGGATGCTGCTCTATCGGTACGCCGTCGATTTTTCGGCTATGACTCAGGAAATGGTTTCTCATTTGCGTGAACTTACGGCCGGAAATCGGGGGGAGGTGAAATTTGCCCTCTCCGTATGCAAACCGTTGTTCAGTAAGATCGCCGCGTGTTACCTGCGAGCCAATCCCAAAGTTTCTCTTGTTTTCAGGGCGGGGAACAGTATGGAGGTAAAGCGGTTAGTGCAGCACGGCGTCGTCAATTTCGGCATTGAGCAAAAATCGGAAGACGATCCCTGCTTTGACTACGAACTGCTTTACAAAACCCCCATGACGCTTTTCTGCGCAAAAACACATCCACTGGCGGATAAAAAAACCGTGACAGTGGATGATTTATTGGGATTTCCTTTTGTTAACTGCCTTAACGGATCGAGATACAACCAAAGGATTAACGTTTTCTTGTCGCAGCTTGGCATTGACGCAAGCAACCGAATTCAGGTTGAGGACGGAAGTATTTTGCTCAATATAGTGGAAGACGGCTTTGGTCTCGGCATCCTGTCGCTGAGTACCATAGAAAACGCCATTGCGCAGGGGAGGGTCGTCAGTCTTTCGCTTGAAAGCGAAACAGAGCTGCCGCCGACGGAATGCAGACTGATTTTCAGGAAGAATACGCGATTGAGTCCGGCTACTGTAAAATTCATTGAATACGTCAGAGAGGAAATTGCTCGGCACGGCTATCTCATATAACGGCGCGCCGTCGTCCGCAGTACCGGCGCCCTCTAAAAACTTTACCGGTCATTACGCCCTATATTAAACACGCTTCGGAATGCGCGCTTCGCAGGGAACGCCCACTTGGCATTTGCCGCAGCCATAGTAGGGTTCCCCCTCCTTTTCGAGAACCGCGCTCAAAAAATCGGAGCAGGGCGGGTGACTTTTGCCGGTTTCGAGACTGATCGCGTTCACAGGACAGTGTTTCGCGCAAATCCCGCACCGGTTGCAGTATTCATAGATATCGACGTATGAGCGGCTGTCGGGTTCAAGCGCCATATCTGTTATAACGCTGCCCAAGCGCCCGGCCATGCCGCAGCGCGTGATAAGTCCGCGCGAAAGACCGAATGTGCCAAGCCCCGAGATATAAGCGATATGCCTTTCAGACCAACGGCTGTTGTACCTCGGAGGCGGATTTACCGCCGTTTCACGTTCAAAATGGAACCTTGGCCCAAAGCGCGCATCAAGTGTCGGCATCATGGCGCGCGCGCCGCGCTTTTCAAAAAAGCCTATTATATACCTGGCAAGTGTTATAACCATTTCATGGCCCTCAATGCGCCCGTGCGTCCATTCCACAGAGGGCCAATCGTAGTTGCTGCGGTTTGACGCCCGTACGCGTTCACTGTAGGGCAGAAAAAACGAAACGACGGATCGGGCTCCCGGGAGCCATTCGTCGGGACTTATGGCGTGGGGGCCGACGACGCCCGAGTCCTTGAGCCTGTCGAAGAGGGGATCGTCCGTGCGGGATATGCCCAAGATAGGCGCGTCGTACAGCACAAGACCCGCCATTTCAGGCGTGCGCGCCGCTCCGGCGGAAACAATGTTGGCGGAACAGGATAAAACAAAAGCTTCCGATCCTCGTGAAAGCTGTTCTCGGCAATCTTCCATGATACCCCCTTTTTTTGTTTACTGCGCAAGGCGCTCTGCGGCGGGAGCGATCAGATATTTGCGCAGTTTTGCCAATACCTCTTCGAAGTCCAAAGGTTTGCCTATATGATCGTTCATGCCGGCATCCAAGCATTTTTCTATATCTTCGCGAAATACGTTCGCGGTCATGGCGACGATTGTAATACTCTTCGACTCGGGTACATCGAGCGCGCGTATACGGCGCGTAGCTTCATACCCGTCCATCTCGGGCATATGCACGTCCATAAAGATTAAATCGTAGCGTTCCGGCGCTTCGCTGAAAATGCGAAGGGCCTCCACGCCGTTTTCGGCGCAGGTGATCGAGAGCCCCGTAGGTTCAAGCAGCGCCAAAACGATCTCACGGTTGATTTCGATATCTTCGACCAACATCATACGATAGCCTTCAAAGCGGTTGATTTTGTCCGGCTGCGCGTTTTCTGCCTCAAGCAAGGCTTCCGTTCCGAGACATTCGTTGATACAGTCCGCGATTGATGAAGCAAAAAGGGGTTTTGGCAGGAATTTGTCTACGCCCGCGCTCTTTGCGTCGTCCTCGATTCGACTCCATTCTACGGCGGAAATCATGATTATGACGGAATCGTCGATTCCGCTTTTGGGGATGCGTTTCGAAAACTCTATGCCGTCCATGCCGGGCATACTCCAATCCACAAAATAGAGATTGTAGGCGCCGTTTTTTTCTATCATGGAGAGGGCCTCGTCGCCGCTTGCCGCCGTATCGCAAAAAACGCCGAACTGACGCGCAATATCCGCAAAGTATTCGAGAATTTCCGGCGCGTCGTCCACAGCGAGAATGCGGATACTGTCGCGGCTGACGCCAAGGCGCAGCAGATTGGACGGCGCGTCGGCCGCACGCTCGGCCCGCAATGTAAACGTAAACGTCGAACCCTTGCCGATTTCGGAATCTATCCAAATCTCTCCGCCCATCATTTCGACGATGCGTTTGGAAATCGCGAGACCCAAGCCGGTTCCGCCGAATTTGCGGGACGTGCTGCTGTCGGCCTGTTCGAATGAGCCGAAAAGTCGCAGCTGCTGTTCTTCGCTTATTCCTATGCCTGTGTCGGTTACGGAAATCCGAATAACGCATATGCCGTCGTCCTCTTCTTCCGACAGCTGCGCGTCAAGGCGAATTATGCCCTGTTCGGGGGTGAATTTTACGGCGTTGGAGAGCAGATTCGCGATTACCTGCGCCAAACGCTGGTCGTCGCCTATCAACATGCGCGGGATATGCTTGTCCAAGCGGACGACAAAATTCTGTTTTTTTTCATCCACACGGAAATTTATAACGTTCGCGACCTTTTGCAGCATTTTTTCAAAATCGAATGTTGTGAAGGAAAGATCGAATTTGTTCGCCTCAATCTTCGACATGTCCAGTATATCATTGATCACGCCGAGCAGGTGCGTGGACGCGTCTTCGATCTTGTTCAGGCAATAGTCCTTGCGTTCGATGCTGTCGGAATTTTTCGCGATAAGCGTCATTCCTATGACCGCGTTCATCGGCGTCCGCATCTCATGACTCATATTCGCAAGGAATGAGCTCTTGGCCATGCTCGCGTTTTCGGCAGTCTCTTTGGCAAGGACAAGCTCTGTGACGTCATGCAGCAGAAGCATGGAAGCGTTCAGATTGCCGTCGGCGTTGTAGATGGGCGTGAAGTGGACGGAGTAGCTGCGATGATTTCCGTCGCTGCTTAAGTCTATGCTTTCTTCAAAAGAAACGCTTTTTTTTTCGTGAATGGCGCGCAGCAATATCCTTCGTGTTTTTCCGCTCCATTCCCCGCCGGAAAAGTTCGAAAAGAGATCAATACAGCTCACGCCGTCGATTTGCCGGAAGTCGGATATGTTTGCTTTTCTTAAAAATGCATCCGTACAATAGGAAAAGCGGCTGTTGTCGTCAAGCAAAATGATCATATCAGGGCTGTTTTCGAGCAAAAGCCGCATATATCGTTCTAATTTTTTCTGTTCGCCCGTTCGCATCGTTTCCAGATCAACCGCCGCCGTCGCCACTGCGCGATTGCGCTCCAAAGTTTCCTCAAGATTTTTGATCTGCCGTATCTGCTTGACGCTTGCGCGGTTCAGGGCGGTATTTTCGGATTCAAGCTCCTCGACGCGCCGTTCCAACGCCTTAACTTCCTCGTGCGAATATACGTATTCTGTCTTTTCTGCAGTCAAAATCAATCACCGTCCAATTATTATGCTACCCGTTCGCAAGCTCCGGGGTCGTTTATTTTTCAAATACACACGCGGTAAATGTAAAGTTATGGAATCTGTTGTGCGCATTTCCGTCTATATACACGGGGCATATCTCTCCGCCGGAATATCCGATATGGTATGGCGCCGCGTCGCCAAGCTTCGTTACGGCGGCCTTAAGCTCATCCTCTGAATTCATGCCGAGCATAAGGCTGCGGGACAGGCAGGGAAACATCAGTATGCCGGCCGGATTTGTTTCGCTCAGCATCCGGCCGAGCACCGAATCCAAAGACGACATAATCCCGTTGTAGTCCTGTGTGCCGATGGATAGGTATGCGCCGGCGGAAACATCCGCGCCTACATGTATATAGCCCTCGGGCGTAACATTGTAAATGCCGCAAGCGAGCGCATCCGACCCGTCCCTGTAGTCGATCATAACGGGGATAGACGCGGACGCCCTATTCAGCGTATCCTCCGCTATGCCGCATATTTTGAGAAAGTCGACCGTCTTCATATCATTCACGGTTCTGATCAGGGAACCCTCTGCGTCCGTGATTCGCCCCTTTTGTTTTCCCATCCTGTCGTCGTCGACGGATGTGACGAAGAATCGCGGTTTTATATTGCCGCGCGCCAAAACGATCACCGCAGCGTGCTCGGCGGTCTCGCCGTTCAATATCGTAAAGCAACCGGACAGGTCGGCGTTTTCACTGCACGAAATCGTGCCGTAGACGGGCGTATCCCCGCATGAACGGGATAGGCTGTTGAATAATTTGGAGCCGTCCACAGCGCGCATAAAAGGAAGAAACGCGACAGCAAGCACGGGCGAAGGATCCGAGAGACCGGCGAGCGCGCGGGCGTATGCGTTTTCTATAGGCTGCGCCACATTCCCCTCGGATATGACGTCCGAAAGCGCGGCGGAAAATTCCACATCATCGCCCGACAGCACGGAGATCGCCAAGAGTTGATGCCCTTCCGCGTCTCCCGAGGCGCTGCCGAGCGTCGTGCATCCCGCAACGGTAAATGGCAGACGCTTGCATAAAGTCTCCACCACGCCGGTACGTATAAATTCGGCGTGGCAAGTGATGATACCGATTGCGTTCGACGAAAAACCATCTTCAATATTGAGCTGCCGCAATATCTCTTCAACGGCGTCGTCAACGAAATCCATTTCAAAAGTATGCGCGGTAAGCATTTTTATCATAACCACACCTCATTTCACAGATATAAGTAATTGTTACGGCTTATCCGTTTTATTATACACCGGAATGTTCTTTTGAAAAAGAGGGAAATTTTAAATAATTTATGCGCGTTTACGCGTGTTTTGCGTTTTTTAGCCGTCAAGTAATCACTTTTCTTGAATTTACGGTCTTTGCATTGCAAGCATAAAGTGATATAATCCATTTAAAGTATATGTTGAGCTGTTCTTTACGCGTCAGGCGGCGTCTCTCGTCGTGAGACGAGAAAGGAGTGTTATTTATGTACAGCGAAGGTCTTATTTCCGTCGGTGAGATGGCGAGGTATGCGAGAATTTCCCGTTCCGCTCTGATACATTACGATCATCTTAATCTGATTTCACCGGTGAAACGAGGCGATAACAACTACCGTCTCTACTCATCGCGGCAGCTTCAATCCATAAGGCTTGTCGCCACGCTGCAGACTATCGGTATGCCGCTCAAGGAGATATCGAAGTTAGTGCAGAACCGCACGCCCGAGAGTCTGCTTGAGTTGATAGAAAAGCACGAGTCGCATTTGGAGCAAAACATCGCCGAGCTGCGGCGTACACAAACGCTGATGAAAACGCTGAAGGAAGTCATAACGGAAGGATTGGAAGCGGACGAAGGCAGGATGGAAGTGCGCCGCGTGAAGGAAGAATCACTGCTTCTTGGCCCTCAGATAGACTACTCCGGAGGAAAAACCGTGGAAGAGGCTATGCTTGAATTTTATGAATTTTGCAGAACGCATGATGCCTCTTTGGATTTGAACTATCCCGTATGGGGCGTATTCTCGGAGCGGCGTATAAAGAACAGAGATTGGTATTTGCCCGATCACTTTTATTTTAAAATGCCGAACGCCCCCGATAAGAAGCCGGAAGGCTTATATCTGGTGGCTTATACCCGCGGATATTACGGCAACAGCGATGCGCTGTACAGGAGAATGATGGCATATATTGAGGAAAACAACATTGAAATATGCGGGCCGACATACGAGACATACCCGCTGAATGAGATATCCATAGCGGATACAAACAATTATCTTATGCGTATTTCGATAAGCGTAAGTACTTAGGGATACCGCCGCGTTGCCGCGAAGATCGCCCGACTCGGGCGGTCTTTTTCTTTTTGCTTACACTTGAGCGGAAAGCTCATTTGTAAAAAAGTATATATTTTGTATTAAAACCCCTTGACATATTGGAATATAATAGTATAATCTAAAATAAATGGAAGTGCTCACATCAAACCGCGTTTGTTGGGCAACGGCCATTGGCTAAGTCGTCGTTATGTAAATTACTGCAAGAAAGGAGGCAAGGTTTTGAAACGGTGGAGACTTTTTGCGGGTATACTGCTTGTGATTTTGGCCGTCGCGGGACTCGCGTTCTGGGAGACGGCGGGGCGGAGCAGGCTGCTCATGGACAGAGTCGTTGTAGCGAGCGCCGATATTCGCGCGGGAACAGTCTTGCGGGCGGATATGCTCACGACTGTTCTGATTCCGAATGACGGCGTGATAGCGACGGGATTCTCCTCCGGACGCGAGACGGAGATAGTGGGTAAGCGAACGGCGCTGCCCATTTCCGCGCGGCAGCAGATATCTTCGGATATATTCATGGTCGAAGACGATTACATGAAGGGAGATGAATCCTTCTTCGTTATACCGGCTGAATGGATTGCTATGCGCAGCAGCGCTCTGCGGCGCGGCGATACGGTGGAAATAACGCCGGCATCCGGAGAAAAGACAAGCTTTGGCAGGTATAAGCTGGCTTTTGTGAAGGACGAGGATGAAATTGAGGTGCGCGATATGCCGGCGAGCGGGGAATTGCTCTTCGAAGCGCTTGAGAGACGCGAGCGCACGGACGCCAACGCGGTGATAGATCATGTGGAGATCATTGCCACAAGAGCGGCCTACGAGTCTATAAGGGTTTTTGCCGAAAACGCCGGCTCGCCGGCGCTGCTGATTATTCAAAGGGGGGATGCCGGATGAGCGAATACTTTATATTTCACGGTATAGACCACAAGGTGGGAACCACGATGATTTCAATGTCGCTTGCGGAAGCGGCGGCGGCCGGAATGCCTGAAAAGAATGTGCTGTTTCTGGCTCTGAACGGGCGCGAAAGCACGGACTACGTGCGCGAGGGCGCGGAGAGTATAGACTCGTTGAAAAGCAGGCTCGAAAGCAGGCTGCTTGGCGAGGACGAATTGATCGCGCACTGCCTGCGTGTAAAAAATCTGTTTGTGCTCGGAGGTATAGCCAACGAGGAAGAGGAACGCTACTATATGCCGGAGTCGGCCGCCTTTCTGCTCGACGTAGCCGGGAAGGCTTTCGACCTCATCTTCGCAGACAGCGGCAATCGCTTGGACAACGGTCTCGCGTTCGGCGCGCTTTCCTACGACGCCAACCGATTCTTTGTGCTGACTCAGCAGGAAACGGCGCTGTCCCGATGGGAAAAACGCAGAACCCTGTACGAAAGGCTCGGTGTCGCGCCAAAAGCTTATGTCCTGAACAACTATATCGAAAACGACATATATCCCGCAGATTACGTTGCGCGCAGGTTCGCGGCGGAACGGCGGCTATTTCATTGCGTGCGCTTTGTACAGAACGGAAGACGGGCCGAAATAGAGCACAAGACCCTCCGGACGAATACCGATGAGGGTTTTGCGGACGACATCACTGAGATAGCGACCGCGATCATGGGCGAATATCCCGTTCTGCCCGCCGCGCACAAAAGGAGAAAGCGTTGGAAAAGTTTTATATAGAGCGATACTTGGCGGAACGGTCGTCCGGCGACCGCGAAGCCTTGAGTTTCGCGGGTATATGCGAAAAAATAGAGACGGAATTCAGGCGGGAGTGGGAAGAAGAGAGGAATGACGCGCACAAGATCATAGAAATACAAAAACGCGCCATCATAGGCTACGAAAAGGAAGTTTCTTATTTCAAAAACAAAATATCCGGTCTTCTTCGAAGGTTCAAAGGCGAAAAGACTGCTTTTCCGAGTTGGTATCCGTCATTGTCCGACGCGATCTATCATGAAAACTGGGGGCTTGCCGGCATGTCCGAGTGGTTTTCGGACGCTTTTTCGGAGAGCAGCTCGGCGAAGATCATCGGAGAGCGTATGTATTTCTTGGAAGACGGCGCCATGCGCCTTATGCCGCAGAAGATAAGTCTTGATCGGCGGGAGCAAATGGTGCGCGCCCTGCTTCTGACGACGCCCGACGAACGTCTTGACAAGGAATTTCACGAGATATACATGCTCGACGGAACACGCGTAACCGTATTTCGGGGCGGCATGGCCAAATCCGGCCAGGACTCCATCATATTCAGGCGTTATATTATACCCAACTACAGCTTTGAGGAGCAGGCTTCGCGCGGTTCCATACCTGCGGAGGCGGCGCGCCTTTTCAAAAGCATGGTGCGCGTGGGTTATAACGTGGCCTTCTGCGGGCCCGTCCGTTCGGCGAAAACCACATTCCTGTCCACGTGGCAGAGTTGTGAGGACAGTCGGCTCGAAGGGGTTATGGTGGAAACCGATCCTGAGATACCTCTGCACAAGCTGATGCCGGAAGCGCCCGTTATACAGCTGATCGCGGATCGGGAAAAACTCCGTGACATATCGAAGAATCTGCTGAGAAGCGACGCGGATTACTTCATATTGGCGGAAGCGCGCGACGGCGTCGCTCTGGATACGGCGGTCAGAATGGCGCGCAAAGGAACGCGCCGCATGAAAATGACGTTTCATACGCGTGATCCTATGACGTTCGCGCACGACGTCGCGGTGGAAATAGTGCGGACGATGGGCGGCGATATCGAAGAAACGGCGTGCAGGGTCGCCGGAAGCTTTGACTATGTATTTCACTTTGTTCAACTCAAAAACAAAGGGCAAAAGAGACTGCGCGGTATATATGAACTCGGACTGCATCCCGAAAGCCGCCGTGTGACCATGCACGAGATATGCGGATATATCCACGCTGAGGATCGTTGGAGATGGCGCTACCATATAGGCGCCGACAAGCGGGTTTCGGGCGAGGAAGAGGACGCGGAGGCGTTTCGTGAGTTTGACGCGGCGCTGCGCCGTCTGGCGGAAGGAGGGAGCTCATGATGCGAGAGGAAAACATAAACATATTGATCACGGGCGCGCTGTATTCGCTCTTTGCGGGCGGTATATTGCTTTCACGGCTGCCGCAGTTTAAGACCTTGCTCTTGATCATCGGCACGCGGCGAAGACTTTATCTCGGAAACCGCGCGCGCACGGCCGGAGCGGCTGATGAGCATATCGCGTTGCTCATGCACACCGTTTTTAAGAAGAGGTATTCCACGAATCTCTTCAAAGCCGTCAGCGTTCTCATATTTCTGTGCATGATGTTCGCCGGCATGCAGAGTGTGAGTCTTCCGGCGGCCGCGCCGCTCGCGCTCGCGGCCGGGCTGACGCCGTACACCCTGTTAAGAATACGGGCGGAAACCGTCAGACGGCGCGGAAGTCAGGAAGGAGAGCGTCTTGTGGCGGCATTTTTGAACCGATACAGGATAGAGAACTACAATGTATACGCGACGCTCGAAAGCTTGGCGGGCAGTACGGAGTTTCGCGTATGCGGCAGATATCTGCTCAAGCTGCTGCTCGAAATAAGAAATACGGGGAACGGTGAAAAACTGTATCGGGCCACGGATGCTTTCGCGCGCGCCATAGATACGAATTGGAGCCGTATGCTGTCATACAACATAAGGCTCGGCGCAGGTCGAGGCATGAATGTTTCTCCCGGCATAGAAGACATACTCGTACAGCTGCGCGACGCGCGGGCCGTCATGGAGGAAACCAAACGCCTGAACGCTGAGGCTTCGCGCATAATAACGTTCTTTGCGCCGCTTTTGTATCTCGGTTCCGTCGCGCTCTCCGTGCGCTTTCTCGGCATATCCTTTCCCGTTCTCATACGCAATCAACTAGGCACGCCGGAGGGTTTTACGCTGCTTGTTCTGATCATCCTGCTTTTCGCTGTGAACGTGATTCTGATTGAGCTCGTAACGCATCAGAAGATGGATTATTAGAGGAGAATGGTGATAAGTATGGAACGCGTTACTTACTGCGCTTACGCGCTTTGTTTATTGATCGCCTGCGCCGGCGGATGGTTGACATTGCCGACAAGAAGCCGTTTGGCCCTGTTTGAGCGCGGCAGGGACGGCGCGCGGCGCGCGCGGGGCAAAGTGCGCCGCAAAATCAAGTCGCTGCGCGAGCTTTTGCAAAAGGATCGAAAAGACAGGGAGATATACGAAGCTATAAGCTTTCTGCGAAATATTACGGCTGTAGGGATGAGCGGGAGCATGAGCGCCGATCTCGCGCTGCAAAGACTGTCGGAAAACAAGGGCGTGCTGCAGCCTGTTTACGCGAAGACCTTGGGGCTGCTTAGGATGAACAAACGCGAAGAGGCCGCCAAGCAATTCGGTGAAGCCGTCGGCAACGGACTCGGGCTCGATTTTATTCGTGTAGTATTGCAATGGGACGATATCGATCCGCGCGAGCTCACAGCGTCGCTGATATCCTATCAGAAGAGCCTGAAAGAGATGCGCGTCACAGCGCGCAAGAAGAGGGATGAATTGCTGAGTGACTTGATATATATTCCCGTCATTGTAAATATTTTGCTCATATTTTTAAATTTCATATTCGTTGCTTATTTCGCAGAGCAGCGCGATATGATGAGCGGCTTATTTTTTTGAATGTATCGGTTATTGGGGCGGCTTGCCCGGGAGGACGCTATGAAACAGACGATTATTTTGCTGACTATGGTCATACTCGGCATCGCGATTTCGGCGATGATACTGACGTTCGGTGAAACAACAGAAAGGATTACAACGGCGACGCAGAACAAGATGGCGACACAGTTGCAATTTAGTGATGAATAGAGTTTTTGTTTGCGCCGCGCCGGGTTCTTTTCCCGGTTCGGCGGCGCGGAGGCGGCTATGAAACAGTTTATTGTTTTGATTGCTATGATAGGGCTCGGCCTTATGATATACGGCATGATAGCGGGTACCGGCGAACATTCCTTGCTGTCGTCGGTGAAGACGATATGGGCGGATGAAATTGAACTTCGCACACGGGAACCTTAACTTGGAGGATCGGGTATGAAACAGTTTATCGTATTGGCCGCAATATTGCCGCTTCTCATGGTGTTTGTCATGCAATTTGCGCTCGAACAGATGAATCAGGGCAGGATAGCGGCTTTACAGGAACTCGTATACAGCGCGAAGGAACAGGCAAAACAAGAAGGTCGTTTTACACCTGAGATAAAATCGGCGCTCGCGCGAGATATAGCCGAGCGCTTCGAGATCGACGCGGGCGACGTCGTCATAGAATCGGACAATCGTGTAAAGTACAGACGAAACAGATTCGACGAACGTGAAATGATCGAATACAGGGTCGAGGTTCCCATAGATAAGATCATGGCGGGTAACAGGTTGATGGGGATAGCCGACGCGGATAACGCGGGCCGCTACGTCATAAAAGGCAGTACGGCCAGTGAGAAACTGAGAGACGAGCCGTGAAATCGCTTATCGTATTTATAGGTATGCTGCTGATCTGCTCGTCATTCGTGTTCTATCAGAACGATATGGGCCGATACATGCGCGCGCAGACGGCTTTGAAAGCTCTCGCGGAGGAATGCGCCGCCGGCGCGGCGCTCTATTTCGACGAAGAGGCCTACGCCGACGGGCACATGATATTCAACGAAACCGAGGCTCGTGCGTATATCGCGCACCTGCTCGCGACGTCCGAGGTTCCGTCTCCCGACGTCAAAGCCACAGGTACTGTCGCCGCGACCGTTTCGTTCTACGACGACAGGGGTTCATACGGCGCGATCGTCGGTTCTTTCGGCGTCGTTATGCACCCTGCGGTAGCCGTAAGGCTGAGCGTGACGACGGAAGACGTATTTCGTCTGCCGTTTCTAACCGTAACAAAGCTTGAACGTGAAACCATGTATGAGCTGCCGAATTAGCGGTTAATAGTCACGAGCCACCACTTGAAGTGGTGGCTCGTGACTTAGTAACAATTAACTTCATATATTCGCGAGCCGTTCCTGTTTAATGGAGATAACCTCCATAGAACCGTTATAGTGGTTTGATATTTGATAATCAACGGGCGCCAAATTGTTATCAAGAAGCAGTTTGTACAATGAATCGCGCGAAAAATAATTCAAATGATACTGTTGACGGCGCATAGCGTCGTCGTGTCCGGCCACCAAAGAAAACGCGCTTTCAAAGTTGGGCGTTGAAATCCAAAGAGCGCCGTTTTCCTCCAAAAGCTCATTTGCTTTGGCTACGGCGCATATCGGATCGCTGACATGTTCGAGCACGTCGCCCATTATTATTACGTCGTATTTTTGATCTGTTTCGTATTCAACGAAATCGCGCGCTTCAACGGAGAGTCCGAATTTATCGCGCGCGTCCTTTACATGGCGTTCGATCACGTCGATTCCGAATGTTTCATAGCCGATCTCCCGAGCGGCCAACAGGCATTCGCATGCTCCGATTCCCACTTCGAACAGGCGCATACCGCCGGCGTACTGTCGCATCTTGGACAAGACATTGGAATAATAAGAGAAAAACGCGGGATTTGCCGTTCTGGGAGAATTGTTATAAATAAACAATTTTTCGGGAAAATCCTGAGCGAACAAATGATTGCAATCGGAACAGCGCAGCCACATGCGAATGGGATTGAAAAATTTATTGTAGCCTGCGGCTTCGGGTAACGGGTAGCACCAATGAGGTTCGCCGCGGCCGCCGCACAGAGGACAATCTGTATTCCTGCGTTCTTTCTTTTTGCCGCGAAACACATAATCGCGACTTGAATGCTCCGAGCCGTAAATTTGGCGCGCAATGCCCGGTTCGGCCGAAAACGCCTTGTAATACAGATTGTATGCCGTGACGGGATCATGCGTCATGTTGGAAATCTGCGCAAGCATATAATAGCAGATCGGCGCGACTTCCTTGACGTTTTCAAGCGAAATAAATATTGCCGCGGCTTCTTCATACTTGCCGTTTCTCTTCAGCTCTTCGGCTTTGTTAAATTCACTTATCGGATTTTTCATTACATTCCTTTCTTCTAATAAAATACCATACTGTCGTCATTATTGCAAGCAAAACGGATACTTTAACTGTAAATATGGCGTTTGAGTGTTACAGTTCACAGGTATGCTGCAAACTAAAATATTAAATCGTTAAAATCCAACGAACGTCATTCCGGGCTTGTCCCGCTTGTACCGGCTGCCTTGGGCCGGTGGAATCCATCTTAACT
>JAISBV010000074.1 GCA_031266025.1 Eubacteriales Family XIII. Incertae Sedis bacterium | reverse complement strand
GCTCCGAGGGCCAAAATCCGCCTCAGAACCCGATCTGAACAAAACAATCGCGGCGTTTGAGTAGTTTCGATTTAATTTTTAAACAATAACCCGACGTACGCAGAAGCTAAAATATACGTATAAACAGCCAAGCCATGAAGTATCCGATAAGACCGCAGCCGGGGAACGTCAATATCCATGTCATGATCATCTCGCCGACTATCTTCCAATTGACGCACGACAATCTGCGCGCCGCGCCGACTCCCATTATAGATGTGGTCTTTGTGTGCGTAGTACTGACGGGGAGTCCCCAGACGGACGCCAACAGCAGGCAGAACACTGCGGCAAGATCGGCGGCAAAGCCCTGATGCTTCTCAAGCTTGACCATATCCATGCCCACGGATTTGATAATGCGGTATCCGCCTATGGATGTGCCGAAAGCCATGACGAGCGAGCACAGCACCATAAGCCAGACAGGAATCACAAATACGCCGACGTCGGCCCGGCCGTTTGAGAGAAAAAGCCCGAGCATGAATACGCCCATGAATTTCTGCCCGTCCTGCGCGCCGTGCATAAAAGCCATACCGGCCGCCGCCGCGACCTGCGCGTTTTTGAACAGCCCGTAGGCGTAGGTGCGGTCAACGTTGTAAAACGCCGTTTCCACGGCCTTCACTATAAAATATCCGACGGCAAATCCAAGCGCCGTCGACAGGACAAGACCGTATATAACCTTGACCCATTCCGAAAGGTTGATGCCCGAGAGCCCGCCTTGCAGCGCTATCGCCGCGCCGGAGAGTCCCGCTATCAGCGCGTGGCTTTCACTCGTTGGTATCCCGAAGCGCCAAGCCGCCGTAGCCCACAGTACAATCGCGAACATCGCGGCGCACAGAGCTATGAGCGCAACGCGCGCGTCTCCTCCGAAATCCACCATGCGGTATATCGTATGGGCGACGGTAGCGTTCAGCACAGTCATGATCAGCACGCCAAAAAAATTAAAGACGGCTGCCATTAATATTGCCTTACGAACATTCATTGAACGCGTCGAAACGCATGTGGCAATGGCGTTCGGGGCATCGGTCCAGCCGTTCACTAAAATGACGCCGAGCGTAAGCGCAGTTGTGACAAAAAAAACGGGGTTCGCCAGTTGGTTCAAAAAATCCGTAAGCGATATGGTCATGCAAGGATATTCCTTCCGCAGTTCATCCGGCATCGTACCGTTTGATTATAGCACTTATTGACGGACTTGGCGAGACTATTCCAAAAAATAGTTTGAACAACGTATTGACAACATACCGACATACCGGCCGGAACGGATTCCGAAAAATCGGGGCTTCCAATTCGACGCCGAAACGGGTAAAATGTACTTTGGACAAACCGAACGAAAGGACTATGATTCATGGACAGTCACAACACGGAAAGAAACGCCCTGCGAAAGTTGATGCGCGAACGCAGGGACGCGCTGCCGGCGGAATACCGCGCGGCGGCGGATCGGGCGATATGCGAAATACTGCTCGATTTGCCCGAGTACAAAAGCGCTGATATTATATTTTGTTATATAGGCGTGCAAAGCGAGATAGATACAATGCCGTTTATACAAAAGGCGCTTGCGGACGGAAAGCGCGTCTGCGCGCCCGCCTTGGAGCGCGGCGGTCTTATGAAAGCGAAGGAGATAACGGACGCGGGCGACGTCGCGCCCACGGATTTTGGGCTGCTCGAACCTGCGGCCGGCTGTCCCGACGTGCCCGCCGGCGAAATCTCTCTCGTCGTCGTTCCGTGTCTCTGCTGCGACCGCAGCGGCAATAGGCTCGGGTACGGCGGCGGGTATTATGACAGGTATTTGGCCGTATCCGAGGCCAATATCGCCGTCGTATGCCGCGAAAGGAATATCTGCGAGGACGGCGGCATATCGCCGCTTCCGCACGACGCGCGCGCGGACGTCGTCGTCACTGAGCGCGGCGCGTTCCGGCGCTCCGGCGTATAACGGGACTTACTTTTTTGAACTTTTCTTTTCCTTCTTTTTGCTCTTCGCGTCTTTTTTGCGCCCGTCGCGCCGTTCCGCTACGGATATGAGCTTCAGCATGACGTCGTTCTGATCGTCAGCCAATGTATAAGATTCAAGCTTGTTCACATTGACGCGCAATTCATTGGCCTGCGGCAGGGTCAATTTGCCCTCGTCAAGGAAATCCCAGATCGTCTCACGCTCGATCTCGTAGCCCAGCAGAAGCTCGTCAATATATTCTTCATGCAGCTTTGCTCTCAGCGTACCCGCGTAAGCGTCGTCTATCAGATGGCCCATATAGTTGACCCTTTCTTCGATAAAAAGCGCTATGAGTTTTTCCGAGTACTGATCGCGAACGTCGTCGAATGACTTTACGACCAAATCCGTGAGATCCCAAAACAGGTCGCGCAGCTTACGGCGGTACTCTTCGGCGGACATGCCGGACGGACGCCCTTTTTTCGAGCGCATTACCCGTTTGGCGCTTCGTCTCAGCCCCGCAAATGTGTAGCTCACCACGCCGGCCACATCCGCGCGCCGAGTCACGGACACTATTTCCATATAATCCCTGTACACATTGCGGTTTATCTCGTTCCTGTTGCGGCGTTCCATAAGGGCATCCCTCTCAACCGCAGCCGCGTACATACGCAGAGATTTCATCTGCTTGCGTTCATTCTTCTCATGCGATGCGTGTTCAAGCTCCTTGATGCGCTTTCCGTAGCTCGCGATAACGGCGCCGAGGTGCTCCCCCTCCTTCTTGCGCAGCTGACGCACGACGTCGCGCAAAAGAGCGATCTGCGCCCTGTTCTCTTCGCTCTTCTGCTCAGGCGTATCCGGCGTTACAAAGGGAAGCAAAAACAGCGCAATCACAAGCGTCAGCGTGATAGATCCCGCCGATATGAACATCAGCAGAGGCTTCTCCGTAAAAAACGCCGGCAGTGAAATAGCGGCGGCTATAGCGACGACGCCCTTAACGCCGGCCAACGTCAATATCAGCGTGTTTCTGACCCGATCCCCGAAACCGCTGCCTATGACCTCTTTTGAGAAAAACGATATGCTGAAAAAACGAACCGCGTACATGATAAACGTCGTCATAACAGTAACCGCGATCATAAATATGTTGTTGTATTCATCACTGTTCCAAACATGCAGGAACGCCGCCGGCATCTGCATGCCGAGCATGAGAAACACTATGGCGTTCAGCACATAGCTGACAGTCTCCCATACCGTTTTTTCGGCGTTGCCTATCTCAGCCTCATGCAGACCTGTCTTTTTGAAATCAAGAGCCTGCAATGTGCCGGCGGTAACCGCAGCCAGTATGCCGGAAAATCCGAAAAACTCCGCTACGACATAGCTCAAAAACGGCAGCAGCAGTTCGATGAGCACATATGTGTCGGGATGGTGTATCATCATGCGCCGCAGCATTTCCGTAAGCAGACGTTTCAGCAATATGATCACTTGACCGACGATGAAACCGCCGACGCAGAGCACTATGAGCTTGATGGACGCGTCAAACAGGGAAAACACGCCCGTAAGCAGCGCCGCTACAGCGAATTGCAGCGAAATCAAACCTGAGGCGTCGTTGATGAGCGCTTCGCCTTTCAGCACGGTAATCAGCACGCCGGGCAGCTTGACCTTGGACGACAGCGACGCGACGGCCACATAATCCGTAGGCCCAAGAACCGCGCCGAGCGCGAAACACGCCGCCCAAGGCAGCGCGGGAATGAACGTTTTCAAAGCAAGGCCTATGCCGAGCACCGTGACAAACACGAGCAAAAAAGCCATAAAAAACACCTGCTTCTTGAACTTCCACAGCGAAAGCAGATCAGCCTCCTCGCTCTCGCGAAACAACAGGGGCGCGATCACAAGGGCCAGAAATATCTCCGGCTCAAGGTCAAGCATGCTTTCCGAAAAAAGCCCGAGCAGAACGCCGACGGCAAGCTGAATCAGCGGCAGCGGCAGACTCGCAAAAATGCTGTCCAATATATTTGTCAATACCATCGCGACAACCAAAACGATTATCACTGTCGTAGTTTCCATATTTTTATCCTTTATTTATCCTTTAAATGCCGTCGTTCGAGCTCATAACGCATCAGTAGAAAAATTTCGAATGTAGAAATTTTTCTTACATCTGTGCGTTTCAACGAAGCGGAGGATATCCCTCCCCGCTTGCCGCGGGAAGCGGAACCCACCGCCCCGTAGCTTCGCTTGAAGCAGGGGACATCGGTAGCGAAGTTATAAAACGTACGTCCGTTCTTTTGCGACTGTATCATACAGCACTGAATTAAACGGAGATTAAAGACAAGTTAAACAGATTGTAAATTTTTTTGTCTGCATAGATACAGAGCAATCAATATCCGCGCGACGCGCGCGCCGTTTGCGCATTTTTCCTATATATTCATTTTTTCTCCACACAATCAACACAATTGACGTGTATTATAAGAATATGAGATAACTAACGCGTAAACTGTCGGACTTATTTGCTGTAACAAGCAAGTTCTTCCTCCTTTATTTCCGGTCCGACATCCTATAAACACACACGATTCCATCCAAAATGATGAAGCAGGGTTTGAAAAAACTCTGCTTTATCATTTCTTTCTGCGAATTATACGTTTGAAAATTTCAAAAAACGACTCCTCAGGCTTGAACGCCTTTGAATAATCCACCTCAAAGACATTCAAAAGGAATATGAACAGGGGTACGCCTATCAAAAGGCCCCATACGTTCAGATAATGCTCCGCCACAAGCAGGATGATAAACACCAAGCTCACGGGCAGAGCCGTCTTGCTCGACATCAGTTTGGGATTCAGGATATACGCCTCTATCGCGTGTATGACCAAAATCATGATGAACACGGCCAAAACCTTCGTAAAACCGCCCACATTGAAAGCCACTATCGAAAGAGGAATCAACGATATGACGACGCCCGCAACGGGTATCAGACCAAGCGTGAATATCATGATGCCGAGACCGAGCACCTGCGGAAAACCCATGATGCTCAGAATCGCGACGGACAAAACGCAGTTTATGAACGCGATCATCACCTGTACGTCCATGACTTTCGCGAATGAGCGTACGAAATTGCTTCCGAAGTTCAGAAAATACATGTAGAGAAACGATATACGGCTGTCCTTCAATGTATCCCCGAATTTTCTCAGCTTGCTCTTTTCGAGCAGAAGCAGGAAGCTCAGCAGCAAAGAAAGAAGGAAATTGACGCTGAAGCCGCCGAACCAAGTCACCCATGTAAGCAATCTGTTTCCGATCTCGCCGATATAGACGTCCAAATCCAAATGCGACAGTATATCCATTATCCGAGCGTCCAAGGAATCACTAAAATTCTCTATATCGAAATTGCGAAATAATTCCGCAATGCCTGTAATCTGTGCCGCCAATATGGGCGCAAACCGTATGCTTATCGTTGTGAGCAGCGCGATGAACGCCAAGTACAGTATAAGAAGAATCAGGCCGTCGGGTATCTTTTCCGATATGACGCGGCCTCCGTGCCTGTTGATGAAGCGCAAGAGACGATAGAATACAAATCCCATGATGAACGTTAAAAGAACTATTGTGAGCATATACCATATGGTTATGAGCATGAGCGACAAAACCACTATGGATATAATTCTCGTTTTTGAATCAAAAACCGGCGGGGCGTGTTTTTCCTGCAATCTTTTTTCTTCCATAATTAATATATTATTATACAACTCATTTTGTGTCAATCGGCAGCGGCGTTTTTTTCACCGGCGTTTTTCTTTTTTACCGGCTTACTCGCGTTCCCCTTATCGCGTCTCACGGCATTCCCGTCTTTTGTCTCGGCTTTGGCGTCCGGAACTTTGGCGTATCCCTTGCGGCTGATACCGGCGCCGACAGCGACAGCGGAAACGCCGTGCAGTATAAAAATACCGCCCAATATACCGGTCATACCGATTTCAGGCAAAAATGGCCTAAAGAATCCGTAGACGCCCATAATCGCACTCAAGAACCCCACAACAAAAACGACGATCTTGAATCCGGGCTTCTCCTTTGGCATATCCGCACTCCCGGCGATGCACGCGGCGCCGGCAGCCAACAACATGACGCCGAACACCGCCGGCGCGACGTCGTCGTCCACGATGCGGTTTCGCAGCGCTGTAACGGCCAAAATCAAAGACAGCAGACTGTTCGCCAAGAACCATGCCGGCAAATCGAGTCCGTCCCGCATGATGCGCGCGATAAGATAGGCAAACGCGCTCAAAAGGCTGAAGACGAGCAGGGCGAGACCCGCGGCAAAGGCAAAAGCGACAAAGGTCTGCCCTTCGTTGACCAGAAAAAAAACGCCGGCGGCTATAGGGAATATACCCGAAACAACTATAATGATTCGCATAAAACAATAAACTCCTGTGCGTCGCCGTCCGAAAGCGGCCGCGTCCGCCGGCAAATATCTTTTGCCTATTAATTGTACCACAAATACGGAGCAAAGTGGAATCATTTTCATTGTAGAAAATATTATATTATTTGTAAAAAACTGTTGACAAGGGCGTTTTGTATGTATATAATTACAATAAGCACCATATATTTCAATGTTGGCGCCGTCCAACACACCGAAAGGAGATTTATTATGAACAGCGTAAACATTATCGGCCGATTGACAAAAGATCCGGAATTGAAGAAATTCGACGAAGGAAGAAGCCTGTGCACGTTCACATTGGCGGTCGACGACATCCACGCCAAGGACGACAGGGCGGATTTTCTGCGCGTAAGCGTGTTCGGCAATCCCGGCGAGCTGTGCGAAAAATACTTGCGCAAGGGATTTTGGGCCGGCGTAACGGGCAGGCTCAGGACGGATACGTATACCGATTCCGAAGGGATTGTGCGCTACCCCGTCAATGTGGTCGCCGAAAACGTGCGTTTCCTGCAATGGCCCGAGCGCGACGCGGCGCCGGAAAAAACGAAAGCCGCCAAGAGCTCTTAGCGCGGAACGGCCTAAACGGAAAACGCGGGGCACGGGGCTTCAGCTTCGCGCCCCGCGTTTTTCGCGTGTTTCATTTGACACAGGCGCCGCTTTGAATTAAAATAAGGCCATGCGACTCTGCTTGAAACCCTTAAAAAAAATATTCTTTCTTCTGTCGATTGTGATGATCGCCGCCGCGATTGCGACGGCCTGTTCGAACGCGGCGCCGCGAGGGAACGCCGAACGTGAAACGCCTTTCACGCGCACGCGCGCCGAGTTGCTCGGCACGCTTATTACGATTTCCGTATTTGACGCTGCGCCGAGCGACGAGGAACTTGACGCGCTTCTTGACAGATGTTTTCTCGAAATAGAGAATATAGAAGCCCGTATGTCCGTAAATCGCGCGGACAGCGAGATATCCGCGATCAACCGGGCGGGCGGCGAAGCATCCGTTGAGGTATCCGGCGATCTGTACCGCCTTATATCGCGCGCGAAAGAAATATCGGATATGTCGGACGGCGCCTTCGATATTACGATAGGCCCCATTACAGCGCTTTGGAAGAACGACGGCGCGTTCGAGCGTTTGCCGCCCGAAGACGAGATACGCGAACGCTTGCCGCTCGTGGGAGACGACGGGCTCGATCTGACGGCGCCGAACTCGGCGCGGCTTGCCGAGCGCGGCATGGCGCTTGACGCCGGCGGCATCGCAAAGGGTTACGCGTGCGATAAAATCGTCGCAATACTGCGAGAGGCCGGCATAGAGCACGCCGTTTTGGACTTGGGCGGCAACGTTTACGTCCTCGGAAAGAAACCCGACGGCTCCGATTGGCGCGTCGGCGTGCGTCTGCCGCTCATAGGAGAGGACGGCGTCGTCTGTATTATCGAGACGTCGGATATCTCCGTTGTAACATCCGGCGGTTACGAACGCTTTTTCGAGCGCGACGGAAAGACGTATCATCATCTGCTCGATCCCAAGACGGGCTATCCCGCCCAAAGCGGTCTGTTGTCGGCGACGGTGATTGCCGGCGTTTCCGCTGACGCGGACGGGCTCTCGACAGCCTGCTTTGTACTCGGGCTTGAAAAGGGTATGCGTCTCCTTGAGGAAAACGGCTATGAAGGCGTGTTCATAGGCGAGGACAGGATCGTCCGTGTAACGGGCGGACTGAAAGACGCGGTTCTTATAAATGATGAACGTTTCTCATTCGAGTAGTTTTAATTGAACTTTTGAGTAGTAACCGAATAAGACGGATAGCATATGAAACTGTCGCCAAAAGGACGATATTGAATTGCGATCAACATACGAACGCGGCAAAAGCAATAAGACGACGGCAAACGATGTAGCGCTCATCGGAGTACTTTTGGCCTTCATCCTCGTCGCGGGACTGCTCGAAAGGACAATTCCGCTTGATTTTCTCGTTCCGGGCGCGAGACTTGGCTTGTCCAACGCGGTCGTCCTGACCGCCGTCTACTTGTTTCGTTTTCGCGCGGCTCTGCTGCTCACTGTATTGAAATGCGCGCTGCTGTCCGTGCTTGCGGGCGGCCCCTCGTCATTTATATACAGTTTGAGCGGGTCTCTTCTCAGTCTCGCCGCGATGCAGATACTGACGCGGGTGTTTGCGGAGAGAATCAGCCCTGTGGGCGTAAGCGCGGCGGGCGCCGCCTGCCACAGCGCGGGTCAGGTGTTGGCGGCCTGCGCCGTGCTCGAAAACATCGGAATGCTTGCGTACCTGCCGCCCCTTTTGATCGTAAGCCTTGTGAGCGGCGTCTTGGTCGGCGTGATTGTGAAATATACCGTTCCGCGTCTGCGCGCCTTTAAGAAATCGGGGATGCGGCAATGAAGCGTATTGACGTCATTATCGTAGCGCTCATATTGGTATGCGCCTGTGCGGCCATGACGTTCATGTCCGCGGGCAGGCGCGCGGCGTCCGCAGACGAAGCGACAGCGGATATCTATGAGGACGGCGTCCTGACTCACAGCCTGCCGCTTGACGAAAACCGCGAAATTCTTTTGAGCACAGGGCGCGGTTACAATCGCGTCGTCGTCGAAGACGGCGGCATTCGCGTCTCAGACGCTGACTGCCGCTCGCAAACATGCGTGCACAGCGGAAGCAAGGCGCTGCCGGGCGATATGATAGCGTGTCTGCCGCACCGCTTGGTCATAAAAATCAGCGGCGGCGAAGCGCCTTATGACGCGATCACGTATTGATGAGACTCCTGTAGTGTTCCCTGCCGAGACTTATATCCTCAGCCAGAAATTCCTTTGTTGACCCATCCTCAAGCCGCACGACGATACCGCCGCGCTCGCTGATATCGACGGCCGCGCCGAGAACAGGCCCTTCGGCGCCGTGTATTGTTATTTCTCGGCCCAACGTCAGATTGCTGTCGATCCATTTCTTGCGCAGATACGGATAACCTTCGCGCGAAAACGCGTCAAACAGCTCGTTCCAACGAGAAACAAAGCGGCGGAGCACCGCGATGCGGGATACGCGGCGCCCCGTCTCGAGCCGCAGCGATGTGCTGACATCACGGCATTCGGACGGCAGTTCATCCTCCGTCTGGTTCACATTCAGGCCTACGCCAAGGACGACATACCGGGCGGCGTCCCCGCGCAGACTTCCCTGCGCCAATATGCCGCTCACCTTCCGTCCGCGCATAAGCACATCGTTCGGCCATTTGACTCCCGCCTCGCACGACGTCGTCTCGCGTATCGTTTCCGAGAGCGCTACCCCGCAGAGCATCGTGAGCTGCGATATGAGCCGCGCGTCAACGCGCGGCCTGAGTATCATGGAAAAAAGCAGGCTCCTGCCGGGCGGGGATATCCACGCGCGCCGCAGACGGCCCGTACCCGCGCTCTGGTATGCGCTCGCCACAATCGTGCCGTCCGGCGCGCCGCAAGCGGCTATCTCTTTCGCCGCGATATTCGTCGACGACAGATTGCGATAAACCAATATCTCGTTACGCGACATTCTTATACGCTTGCGCGGCGGCGAAAAACCCCCGCGCGTTCCGTCATACTCACTCATAGCCGTCTCCGTTTCCCGCGCGGCGCGCGAACCGCGCTGTATTTTCGGTAAACCGCAAGGAAGCCGGGCCGAAATCCGGCCCGGCTTCCTTCCCTCATTCATATCCCGCAGCGCATTGTAAGCCGCAAAATCGCGCGTACGTCTCTTATCCCCCTAAAAGCGGCGCTATCCCTTTATTATACGCGGTGTAAGCATTTGGTGCACTGCGCATATCGACTTGGGATTCTGATAGTAAGAATCGACAAACGCTTTGCAGTAGTTGCGCAGATTCGGCATATCCACGATTTCATCCACAAGACCTTTTTCGGCGCAATAGACCGGCCTTGACCTGTCGTTGTACATTTGGATGATGTCGTTCATCTTGCCTATCGTGGCGTCAAGAGACTTGCCGTCGTCCCTGTCCTTCACAAGACGCCGCGCGTATGACGCCGCAGCCGCGGTCTCGCCGTGCATAACGTATATCTCCGTCGCGGCCGTGCCGAGCGTGAACGCGTTGTTGTTATTCGCCTGCGGCCCGCCAAGCACATAGTGCGCGGCGGCGGTTCCTTTTCTGAGCACTATTGTCATCATGGGATTATCGGTCTGCTCTATGGAATATATCAGCGACATGCCGAGTCCGAGCATCTCGGCCTGTTCCGCGATATCGCCTACGTCTATACCCGTGGTGTCCTGTACCCAGATGATAGGAATGCGGTCGCGGCCGCAGAGCGTAACGAATTCGTTCATCTTGATCAGGCCCTCGCGGTACAGCTTACCGCCTATGGCGGGGTAATCCGCGTACTTGGGATAACCCGACGCAAGTATGCCCTGATTGTTGGCTATGAAGCCGCACAGAAAGCCGTCAATCTTGGCGAGACCGCAATACATCTCAGGGCCGTAGTCAGGCCTGAATTCCATATGCTCGCTGTTATCGAACAGCCGCGCCAGAACCTCGTGCATCGAATAAGTGCGCTTCTGATTCAGCGGCACTATGCTGTACAGATCCGTAATGGGATATTTGGGTTCGGCGGGTTCCGCGACCCTGAAGAACTGCGGATCGTAAGCGGGCAACGTCTGCATGTAGCGCTTGATGTCGTCAAGAACCTCTTCTTCGGTTTCACATACGTCGCGTATAAAGCCCGTGCCGTTATGATGTATCTCGACCCGTCCCGGAGGCGTAGCCTTGAACTTGCGCGTGTTTTCGATCAAACCTTCGGCGACTTCGTCGTCTATATAGCCCTTGGGCGACATGCCGCTGACGATGCCTGCGCCGCCGACCGCCATGTTGCACTTCTTATGGCCTATCAGTATTGTGGGGCTGATGGCGTGATAACCGCCGCCGGCCGGGTTTGTTCCGTAAATCCCGACTATAATCGGAATGCCGAGCTTCTGCAATTCCGCGTGACGGAAAAACGGCGTGCCGCTGCCTCTGCGGTTCGGATAAAGTCTCTCCTGCTCCATCAGCTTGGCGCCGCTGCAATTCAGCACCCACACGAGCGGCAGATGCATCCGCTTCGCTATGTCCGTTACGCGCAATACGTTGTCGGCCTGCCCCGAAAGCCACGCGCCCGCCATTACCTTGTTGTTCGACGCGATAACTATGGCCCATCTGCCGCCTATCCTGCCCAAACCGTCTATAACGCCCGTATTGCCCTCTTCATTGCCAAGGGGATCGTATATAGTGTGAAGCGGACACCATGTGCCGGGGTCTATCAGATACTCCAAGCGCTGCCACGCAGTCCACTCGCCTTTTTCGTTCATCTTGTCCGTGGCCTTGCCGTTGTTCTTCACGCGTTCGACTTCGGCGGCTACCAAGGCTTCTTGCTCCTGCAAAGACTCCATATTCGGCTTGAGTACGCGGGGCAATTCCTTTCCTATGCCCGGCATCTCTTTAAAATACGGATGCAGCGGATATACTTGTTCTGTCATTTTAATACTCCTTTCCCAATATATTCAGCCAATGCGGATTCGCTTACCGGTGCTGCGAATCGTTCAATGTCGGACGGATCCAACATTGAACGACGCTCCCGAAATGTTATTCGATAACAGCAAGCACAGCGTCTTCTTCGACCGAATCTCCGACCTTCACCTTGATGTCTTTTACGACGCCGGCTTCTCCGTACACGACGTTCTCCATCTTCATCGCTTCGACGATGAACGCCTCGTCGTCTTCAGTGACCGTCTGTCCCACACTGATGTTGATCTCTTTGACCTTTCCCGCTACGGTACTTGTTATGTTTGCCATCTTATTTCTCCCTTTTTGTTTTTAAAAACTATTGAAGTAACGGTATTATGGATACGTAAAGCCCCGTAAGTATCGCCGATGTGATCACTCCGCATATGCACGCGCCCATGGCGTATTGAAGGACGACGACGCGTTTGTTTGCTTTTTGAACCTCTTTTTGCGCGACCTTAGCCGTCGTCGGAACGCAGGAAACGCCCGCGATACCTATGGTCGGATTGAACTTCTTCCCGTTGATGAAATAGACGACGTAGCCGCCTATAATGCCCCCGACGCCGGCCAGCGCGAGCGCGAGCATCCCGAGTACGAGCAGCTTCAAAATCAACGGATCGAGCAGGGTGCTGCCCTCGCAAAGAACGCCGAGCAGCAGACCGAGAAAGAACGTGGACGCGTACAGAAAGACGTCTTCAAGCAATTGCATGTATTTGAACACGCCTGATTCCTTTATGGCGTTGCCGAGGAAGAAGCACAGGAACAGCGGAGCGGCCATCGGGAACAGCAGACATAGCAGTGTGCAGGCCACCACGTCGAATATGATCTTTTCCTTCGAGCTTATGTCCGTCTTCTTGGCTGATTTGACCGCTACCCCGCGCAGTTCCTTCGGGATCAACAGACGGATCAGGAACGGATAACCGCCGTAGCACAGACTCAGGTACAGGTAGGCTATGATCGTGATCGGAACGAACAGATCATTCGCCAAGAGCATCGAGGTGAAGAGCACCATCGGTCCGTCGGCGCCGCCCACGACGGCTATGGACGCGGCCTCGCCGAGACTTAAACCCATAGCGCGCGCTATCGGGAATGTGAGTATCGTTCCGAGCTCGGCGAACATGGCGATCAGCATGCTCGTGAACGGGAAACGCAGCAGGTTGCCCACATCCGATATGACGCCTATGCCCATGAATACGAGACAGGCGATAAGGCCGTTGCTGAACGTAAACGTGTATATGGGCTGAAGGAAGTCTATCTGTAAGATGTCCATCAGACCCGTTGTGTCCGTTTCGAGGGGATCCATGAAGATGGTGCCGATTTCGAGATGCTTCTGCCCGTCAAGGAACAGGACGCCGGCGTTTACGGCAGACATACCGAAGCCCATCGGAATCATAATCAGGGGCTCAAGCGTTCCTTTTTTACCCAAATACACCAAGAATATACCAAGAAAGATCAGGACGACGCGTGCGATGGCGATCTTCGGTTCCTGATAAAAGAACGTACCGACGCCCTGAAACAAATCAGCTAAATTCATGCGGATCCCCCCTCGTTCTTCTCAGCTGCCTTCTCCGGCGGGGAGAGCCGCCTGATCACAATCAGCATAACTTTGATCATGGCCGCCATGACTACGGCGATGATAAAGCCGAGAAAGTAAATCTCAAATGCTATCAACCAATTATTCATAACTTTTTACCTTCCGTCTTACGTACTTACGTATTATTATTGCGTACCGATTGTCTCATTTTAACTCGTTTCTTATATTGACTACAAAAATTATGGCAATAACTACGGCTATGACAATCGCCCCAACAATGACCATGGGGGTTAATTCAATCATTTGCTTCTCCTTTCTGCTCTAAACGGAATCGCCAGGCGCAGAACCACTCGTCCGGATGCCCGTCCGGCGGACAGCCGACGCATTCCGTCGTTATATCGGGATCTATCGCCCTCGCGAAGCTTGAATATTCCACAAGCCCCGCCGATTTGCAAGGATAGTCTTCCATCCCCTTCTTCTTGCGGGCCGACTGTACGCGGCAGTTGTTCATTTGAAACAATATCGTGCCGGGCTCTTCGTCAACGACGGACTGCTCGTTGATATGCGCGTACAGCCGTAACGCGAGAGCCTTCTTAAGCCCCTCTATGCCGGCCCTGTCCGGAAGATTCAAGATGCGCTTGGCAGACCAAGCCTCAAAGGGCGAAAACCAAGCCCAACATGAATCGTTGCAGCGTTTCGCGTCAAGCATACCGTACTTCGACTCCACAGCCTGAAACCAAATACCGTCTCCGGCCAGCCAGTTTACGCTCAAACCCTCGATCAGCGCCGTAAGCTTTTCTTTCGGCAACGAGAGCAACGGATCCGGAATCCCGTCCGTCAGTGTAAAACCGAGCAGCTTGCCAAGCCGATTAAGCTGGACGCCGCGGCTCTTTTCGTAAGCCGCGTCCATGATCTCAAGCGCCCTCTCAAAACCCATCTGATGCTCGACTTCTTTGAACCAAAACGCGTGATGCATCACGGTTCTGTGCAGCAGATCGACCGTCAGACGCGCCAATTCCTCATTGCTTAACTGCGCTAACTCCTGCTGTCCCATACCCCCTCCTCATGTGTTACTACTCAACCATCGGTTGGTTGAGTAGTTTTGATACGGCATTTAAGCGGTAATCTTTAAATATTTTGCCCGTCAGGCGAGCTTTTTGAATTCCTCCGTCAAAAGAGGAACTATCTCGAACAGATCGCCGACAATACCGTAGTCCGCCAAGGTGAAGATATTGGCTTCGGGATCCTTGTTTATCGCGACGATGACCTTCGATGAACCCATGCCGGCAAGGTGCTGTATAGCGCCCGATATGCCGCAGGCTATGTACAATGTGGGCGACACGGTCTTGCCGGTTTGACCGACCTGGAATTTCTGTTCTATCCAACCCGCGTCCACGGCGGCGCGCGACGCGCCGACGGCCGCGCCTATCACATCGGCGCAGTCTTCGAGTATTTTGTAATTTTCGGGGCCCTTCATACCGCGTCCGCCGGATATGATGATATCGGCTTCTATGAGCTCGGGTCTCGCGGAAACAGCAATTGCGACGTCTTTTACTATTGCCTTGAGATCTGCGGCGTCTATGTCCGCCGTCTCATTTACGACTTCGGGCTTGCGCGACGCGTCCGGTTCCGCAAGCGGGAAAGTATTCGGGCGAATCGTCGCCAATACCGGTACGGCGTTTGCCGCGACCTCCGCAAATGCCTTTCCGCCGTAGATCGGACGTTTGAACGAGAGGAAGTTTGTGTCGTCCGCTTCCATGCCTGTGCAGTCGGACGCCATGCCCACGCCGAGTCTCTGCGCGAGACGGGGGGCGAGATCTTTGCCTACGGCCGTGTTGCCGATGAGAACGGCCCTCGGCTCTTCTTTCCTTATCAGCTTGTTCAGCGCCGATGTATAGGCGCCCGTAGTATATCCCGCAAGCTTCTCATCATCAATAAGTATTACTTTGTCGGCCCCGTAAGGCGCGACCTTCGCGGCGAGATCGGCTATGCCGTGCCCCGGTATCACCGCGACAAGCGGTTCGCCGGCCGCGTCCGCTATCGCGCGCGCGCAGCTCAAAAGCTCCAGAGACACCTTGCGGATCTCCGATTTACTTTGTTCTACTATGATCCAAATTCCCTTTGCCATACCGGTTCTCCTATCTTTGGTAACTACTCAACCACCACGCCTTTTTTGCCCGTTCGCAAGCTCCGGGCACAAGTGCCCATCTCGGAACCTGATTCGGATTTTTGCCTTCTCACGTACTACTCTGTACGTTCCGAGGGCCAAAATCCGCCTCAGAACCCAATCTGAACAAAACAATCGCGGTGGTTGAGTAGTTTTGATTGAAATATTTGAGCGGTAACTTCTTAATTATATAACCTTCGCCTCTTCGCGCAGCAGCTTTGCCAATTCCCTCGCGGCGTCGGGCGCCTCGCCGGGAATCACCTTGCCGCCCTTGCGCGGACTTGGCAAACTGAATTTCGGAACACCCATCTTGGCCGTTACATCGCCGGCGCCGACGCCGACGTCCGCGAGACTCAGAACCGCTATTTCCTTCTTCTTGGCGCCCATGATGCCCTTCATACTGGGGAGCCGCGGCTCGTTCAGACCTTTCTGCGCCGTAAATACCGCGGGAAGCTTGACCTCGATAAGTTCCGTGCCGCCGTCTATCTCACGCGTAACGGTCGCCGCATCGCCTTCGATATCAAGCTTGAGAATGCTGCTTACCGACGGAACGCCGAGCGCGTCCGCCAAACGTACGGCCACCTGACTCGATCCGTCGTCGACGGCTATACGCCCTGACAGGATTATGTCGCACGGCAGTTTGGAAACTGCCTTGGCCAATATTTCGGCGACCGCCCATTCATCCGCGTTCGCGAGCGCCGGATCGTCGATCCTGACGGCCTTGTCGCAGCCCATGGCCAACGCGGTTCTGATGGCTTCGGTTACCCTTTCGCCGCCGACGCTGACGACCGTCACGTCGCCGCCGAACTTCTCTTTGAGCTTCAGCGCTTCTTCAATGGCAAACTCATCATATGGATTTATGACAAGATTTACACCGCTGCCGTCTATACTACCCTTGCCGTCCAATACGATCTTTGCTTCCGTATCAAATGTTTGTTTTACTGTGACGACTATATTCATATTATGATTCCTCCTTTATAGCCGTTACCGTTCAAGCGGCTCGGTTGCCAGACGTCGCGGCCCCTGAACGGTAACATGTATTTCGCCGCCCGGCGGCGACATCAATCTTTGAGGATGTTGGCCGCGATAACGACGCGCTGTATTTCGCTCGTTCCCTCGTATATCTCCGTGATCTTGGCGTCGCGCATCATACGCTCGACCGGATAATCGCGAGTATAACCGTATCCGCCCAATACCTGCACCGCCTGCGTAGCCACCTTGTTCGCGGTCTCCGCCGCAAATACCTTCGCCATAGCCGCGTATTTCGAGACGGGAACCTTGTGTTCGCTCGCTATGAAGGCGGCCTGATACACAAGCAGACGCGCCGCTTCTATCGCAAGCGCCATATCGGCAAGCTTAAACTGTATCACCTGAAGTTCCGAGATTGGTTTGCCGAACTGCACGCGCTCCTTGGCGTATTTCAGCGCCTGCTCGTAAGCGCCCTGCGCGATTCCGAGAGCCTGCGAAGCAATGCCTATACGTCCGTAGTCAAGCGTTGTCATCGCGATCTTAAAGCCCTGCCCTTCTTGGCCGAGAAGATTCTCTGCGGGTATACGCACGTTCTCGAACACCAACTCATACGTGGCGGACGCGCGGATGCCCATCTTCTTTTCTTTCTTGCCGAAGCTGAAGCCCGGGGTTCCTTTTTCCAATATGAAGGCGGCTATGCCCCTGTTGCCCTTGCTCTTGTCCATCTGAGCCGTAATCACATATGTGTCCGCGTAATAAGCGTTTGTTATAAATAACTTAGTTCCGTTTATCACATATTCGTCGCCGTCGCGAACCGCAGTCGTGCGCGTGCCTGACGCGTCCGAACCGGCCATAGCTTCCGTAAGTCCGAAAGCGCCCATCTTCTCGCCCGTCGCCAAAGGAGGCAGATACTTCTTCTTCTGCTCTTCCGTGCCGAACATGTAGATAGGATTCGCGCAAAGACTCGAATGAGCGGAAATCGTAACGCCGAGCGCGGCGTCCACGCGGGAAAGCTCTTCCACCGTGATTGCGTATGAGATATAGTCGGCGCCCACGCCGTCGTACTCTTCGGGAAATGTGACGCCGGCCAACCCGAGCTCTCCGCACTTCTTCCATAACTCCATGGGGAACTCTTCCTTCTCGTCGCGTTCCTCCGTACCGGGCGCGGCTTCCGCCTCAGCGAAATCGCGCACCATTTTGCGCATCATGATGTGGTCTTCGGTCAATTCAAAATTCATATCAACCTCCATTGGTCACTATGACTGTTACTGCTCAAAGATATGTTCTCACTGTGTCAATTAATCTTCTCAGTCATTCCGGGAAGAACTGTCCCGGAATCCATAGTGTATTTTGAATTCCGGGATAAACCCGGAATGACGGAAAAGTATCAGGCCAAGCATACCTCTGAACTGTAACTAAATAATTAAAAAGCTTGCCGCCGTTCGGAGATAAAATTATCTGTTCGGCTGATAACCGAGTTCTATACCCGCGATAATCCCCATGTGAATATTGGACGTGCCTTCCAAGGTCTCAAACTGCTTCGCGTCGCGCAGCCATCTTCCGCAAGGATATTCCGTCGAATAACCGTAAGAGCCGTGTATCTTCATAGCCATGTTCGCTCCGTGCACCGCCGCGTTACAGCCGAAAACTTTTGCCATTGACGTCGCCTGCTGACTCGGCAGCTTGTTTTCCTTCAGCCACGCGGCCCTGTACACGAGGAACTTCGCCGCGTCGTCTTCAAGCTTCATCTCCGCCAACTGCTGCTGTATCATCTGGAACTTGCCGATGGGCTGCCCGAACTGCGTCCTCTCGTTCGCGTATTTTATCGAACCTTCAAGACAGGCGGCCGCCAAAGCCGCAGAACCCGTGGCGCAGCCCATACGCGTATTGTTCAGCATCCACATGCATATCTGGAAACCCTTGTTGACGGGGCCGAGCAGATTCTCCTTGGGTACGACCGCGTTCTCGAATACAAGCTCCGAAGTCGGCGCCGGCCACATACCCACCTTTTTTGTAATAGGTATACGCTCTATGCCGGGCGTGTTGTTGTAATCAATGATGAAGCAAGACAGGCCTTTGGCGCCGCCGCCTTCCGTCGTTACGGCGTACAGAAGGCCTATATCGCTCGTATGCCCGCCCGATATCCACATCTTGGAACCGTTGAGGAGCCAGTGATCGCCCTTGTCGGCCGCGAATGTCTTCATGCTGCCGACGTCGGAGCCGGAATTTGCTTCCGTAATCGCGAAGCTTCCCACGGCCTCGCCGCTCACAAGAGGCGGTATGAATTTCTCTTTCTGCTCATCCGTGCCCCATTCGTTGATAGTCATGGCGGGGCCCCAGCAGTTGCCGCTTATGGACAAACGCCACGAGGTGTGAACCTTCGCTATCTCGTACAGCGCCGGTACAGCCTCCATCCAACCCATGCCGTTCCCGCCGTATTCCTCGGGAATGCTCCAACCCAAGAGACCCAAATCACCCATCTTCGTCAGAATCTCTCTGCGGTAAAAATGATTTTCTTCGTCTTCTTCCACGTACGGAGCTATCTCTTTTTCCGCGAAGTTGCGGGCCATGTCCTGAACCATCTTTTGTTCTTCGGTCAAACCAAAATCCATCTCTCCGTCTCCTTTTCCTTTTCCCTACTCAATAATGGCGAGCACCGCGTCTTCTTCTACCGAATCACCGACCTTAACCACTATTTCCTTTACGACGCCCGCTTCGCCGTACACGACGTTTTCCATCTTCATAGCCTCGATGATGAACGCCTCGTCGTCTTCCGTGACCATCTGTCCGGGTTCAATGTTAACCTCTTTGACCTTGCCTGCTACCGTACTTGTTATTTCCGCCATTTTTAACTACCTCCTTCTTGGTTGTCTTTTTTATCACTTCACTTACATATTTCTCGCTTACATGCAAATTAAATGCAATAATCATACCGGGGCAAGGCCGCGGGATGCGGCGCGTACGGCGGAGGGAAAGCGCGCGTACGTGTCCGGTTTTTCGTACACCTGTACGACACAGCCTTACAATTATTCACCGGATCCTTACACTTCTATATGGATATTGCTACTTCTTTCTCCAAATTCTCAATTCTTTGGCTTCGGCGATCAGTTCATCCCTAAAATCGGGATGCGCTATCGAAATCAACGCTTCCGCCCGCTGCCAAGACGACATACCCTTCAGATTGACCTTGCCGTACTCTGTGACGACAAACTGAACGCCCGCGCGCGTATCCGTAACCACGGCGCCCGGCGTCAGCATAGCCCTTATGCGGGAACGCACTTCGCCCGATTTGTCTTTGAACGTGGACGGGAGACATATAAAGCTCTTCCCTTCCTTCGAGTTATAGGCGGCCTCCACAAAGTCAAGCTGTCCGCCGGCGCCGCTGATGATATACGGGCCCGCGCTTTCGGAACAGACTTGACCGGCCAAGTCAATTTCAACCGCGCTGTTGATGGACATCAGACGGTCAATCTTCGACGCTATGAACGGATGATTTGTATAATCCACAGGATAGGCGGCCACGGACGGATTGTCCTTCATGAAATCGTACAGTTTCTGTGTTCCGGCGGCAAATGAATACGCCATCCTGCCGCGATCCAAATTCTTGTGCATGCCGGTAACCCTGCCGCGCTCAACCATGTCCACGAAACCATCGACAAGCATCTCCGTGTGAATGCCGAGATCTTTCAAATCGGATTCCGCTATCATCTTACCGAGGGCGTTCGGCATGCCGCCTATGCCAAGCTGTATACAGGCGCAGTCCGGTATCTCCGACAGTACATAGCCGGCGATCTTCTTGTCGATATCCGACGGAGCGGCCGACGGCAGTATGGGCAGACCGCGCTTGCCGCCTTCGACTATGAAGTTCACGCGCGAAATATGCACCGTATGGTCGTAGCCGCCGTGCGCCTTGGGCATATCCTCGTTGACCTCGACGATCACGGTGCGGGCCCTGTCTATCGAAGCCGCGTAATGAGAAACGGAAACGCCGAAGTTAAAATATCCGTAATCGTCCATAGGCGCCGTCTGAATGGCGACGACGTCCGTGCGGCAGTTTTCGCGCATATAGCGCGGAACCTCCGAATATTTTATGGGCGTGTAATAGGCCATGCCCTTCTGCGCCAACTTGCGCTCATAGCCGCCCATATGCATGCTGTTCCAGGTGAAATGCTTGCCCTCCGGGTCGTTTTCAATGAATTTCAAGGGGTTAAGTACAACACCGCCGCGAAAATTCACATCCGTAAGCTCTTCCATGCGGTTCGCTATCGCATCGCCGATCAGGTCGGCGGAACTCGCGCCCCAAGCGAACTCTACCCAATCACCGCTGCGCACAGCCTTTGCGGCCTCCGTCGCCGTAACGCACTTGCTCTTGTATTCGTCCGTAATCTTCATAACCAATCTCCTCACCTGTGATGTAACTACTCAAATGTCACGTGATTTTTGCCCATTCCGGAACCTGATAGCTGATTTGCCTTCCTCACGTAGCTTCGAGTACGTTCCGGGGAGCCAAATCAGCTCTCAGAACCCGGCCTGAACAAAACTGACGTGGCGTTTGAATAGTCTTGATTAAAACAATAATATTGCTACTGCGCAAAATCATTTGATATTTTTTTAACATGCAAAAAATATGCCGGATCCGTGCGGACGAATAAAGAACAGGCGGGCGATATCGCTTGGGATACCGTCCGCTCGCATTGTTCCGATTCAACTGCCGGCGCTTCACGCCGCCGTCAGTTCAAACTCCAAATCTGCTCATCCGTAAGCGCCGCCGCCGGGGCGTCCTTGATCTCATAGGCGATGCGGCTTATGTTGATCAGGTGATGGAACCACAGGTTCTCGCTGAGACTGTTGTTCCCCCAAGTGCCGCAGCCCAAAGTCGCCGTCGGGTTCAGGCCGTTCGTCAACGTGCCGCCGAGACTGTTCGAGCCTATCTGATTCACGGAGAAGCGCGAAACGCGTATCTTGTTCGCCGCGTATTCGATATGCTCCTTGTTGAACGAATGGATAACCGCGCTGTGCCCCGTTCCCTCATTGTCGATGTTCTTCGCCGCGTTCGCAACGCCGTCCTCCCACTTGTCGTAAACATAGAGGGCCAGCACCGGGAACAGTTTTTCCCTCGCCAAGGGCTCGTCGGCGCCCGTCTTATCAAGCTTGACGACGATCAGCTTCGTATCTTCGGCAATATCGATGCCGGCGGCTTTCGCGATCACGACGGGCTTGGCGCCCACGAGCGATTTCGCGATAACGCCGTCGATGAACAGCGTCTTGCGGAATTTATCCGCTTCTGCGGGGTCGCTGACATAATAAGCGCCTTGCTTTTTGAATTCCGCTATGACATCATCCGCCTTCGCCTTCGGAACGTGCGCGGCTTGCTCGCATGTACACAGCACGCCGTTGTCATAGGTTCTGCCGCGTATGATCTTCGCCACGGCGTCCTTGAAGTCCGCGTCAGCGTCCACCAGACACTGCACATTGCCGGGGCCTACGCCGAAAGCGGGCTTGCCGCTCGAATAGGCCGCCTTGACCATGCCGGGGCCGCCCGTGGATATACAGGCGTCGGCCATTGCCATCAGCGTTCCCGAAGTCTCCACCGTGGATTCCTCAACGACCTGAATCAAATCCTCGGGCGCGCCGATCTTCTTCAGCGCCTCGCGCATGATCTCAACCGTCTTCTTTCCGGACCGGTCGCCCTTGGGATGGGAGCACAGGATAATGGCGTTGCCGCCCTTCAGCGCTATCATAGCGTTGTGTACGGGCGTCATGACGGGATTCGTCACAGGGGTAACCGCGCCGATAACGCCCATGGGCTTCGCCACCTCGGCAATACCCTGATCTTCGATATAGCGGATGACGCCGCGGCTCTTGACGCCCTTCAGCTTCTGCCACGTCACCTTGGGTTTGCCCTTGTTCTTCATGATCTTGTCTTCGTAATTGCCCATACCCGTCTCATCGACGGCCATGCGCGCAAGCGACTCCCCGTTGTCGTATACGGCCTTGCCTATGGCGCGGACGGCCTCGTCAACCTTTTCCTGCGGATATTCCTCAAATATCTTCTGTGCCGCTCTTGCCTTTGCGATAAGATCGGATATGTGTGCTTTTGCATCCATAACAGTAGATCCCCCTTTTCTTCCTTAGGTTTGAATATAATTTTACAGGGCTTCCACGGATTGCCTTATGATCTCCGTCGCCTTGTCGCAGTCAGCTTTGCTCGCGATAAGCGGAGGAACCATGCGTACAATATTGGCGCCTATGGCCGTGACAAGCAGTTTCCTGTCGAGACAGCCGTGCTTGATATCGACGGCCTTTGGAATATCGAATACGATGCCCACAAGCAGCCCTTCGCCGCGAACTTCCGTGACGTGCGGCAGCTTGCGCAGCTGCTCCATGAAGTACGCGCCCACGGAAGCGGCGTTATCGCCAAGCTTGCGCTCTATCATATCGTTTATCTGCGCGTAAGACGCCGCGCAGCATACGGGATTGCCTCCGTATGTGGTTCCGTGCGAACCGGGGTTGAAGGCCGTCGCGAGCTTCGCCGTAGCGCACACGGCGCCTATCGGCATGCCGCCGCCCATGGCCTTCGCCATAGAAACGGCGTCGGGCTTGATGCCGAAGCGCATATACGCCATGGCCGGGCCCGTGCGGTACCAACCCGTCTGTATCTCGTCTATCAACAGCAGCAGACCTTTTTCGTCGCAGAGCTTTCTGATGCCCTTGAAAAACGTCTCCGTGCCGGGTATGACGCCGCCCTCGCCCTGTATGGGCTCAAGCATGATCGCTATGGTGTCGTCCGTGACGGCCGCCCTGAACGACTCCACATCGTTGAAATCGGCGTAGGTAAAACCGGGTACTACGGGCTTGAAGCCGAGCTGGCAGGCGTTGTCGGGCTGCCCCGTCGCCGACATGGCGCCGTAGCTCCTGCCATGGAAACTCATCTTGGCCGTTATAATGTGATACTTGTTCGGCCCGAAATTGTCCACTCCGTACTTGCGCGCCATCTTGATCATGGCCTCGTTGGATTCCGTGCCCGAATTCTGGAAGAATATCTTATCCATATCTATGGTTTCGCATATGAGCTTGGACAGCACGGTCTGCGGAACCGTATAAGGATAGTTGAACGTGTGCATGATCTGACCGACCTGCTCGCGCACGGCCGCCACAACCTTCTCGTTGCAGCTTCCGGCGCTGTTTACGGCTATGCCGCCGTAAAAGTCCAAATACGGCGTGTCGTTCTCGTCGTAGAGGTACATGTCCTTGGCTCTGCTCGCAATGAACGGAAAGCGCTCATATGTTTCGATCATGTACTTCTTCGTCTGCTCGACGACCTGATCTTTTGTGAGATTGACGTCTTTCAACAGCATGGTTTAAACCCTCCTTTTGGGATATTGCGATATAACGGGATATCTCCGGTCTCATTATATCGCCTCAGTAGATTTTTTAGCAACCTCAATTTAATCTCTTGTAAGTAAAACGGGCGCGCGGCGCGAAGCCGCGCGCCGCAATTTACTAAGCGGACTTTTTAGAATCCAGAATGTGCTTGCGCGAATAATCCGGACCGAACATGAGGTACTCGTATTCCGACGCATCCACGTCCTTGTACCTGTTCTTCGCCCAGATGAAGAATACCACGCCGAGCGCGACCCACACGAGCACTATCGCCCACTCCACGGGAATCAGACCCGCAGGGCCCATGGGCAGGTAGGTCCAAAGGAAGAAGAGCGCGACGGCGACGGCCACTATGCCGACGAAGGGGCCTGCCGGGGCTTTGTACGGACGCTTGAGTTCAGGCTCCTTGCGGCGTATGAGCAGGAAGGACAGCGCCACCATAAAGTACGCGACGACCGTTCCGAAGGCGCTCGCGTCTATGAGCCATACGAGAGCCGAGCGGCCGAGGAAGACCGCGAGACAGACGATAACGCCGATAAATATGACGGAGAAAGACGGCGTGCCGTATTTCGGATGCACCTTGCCGAACACTTCGGGTATCATCTTGGCGCGGGCCATGGCGAAGAGCACGCGTGAGCCGCCGATGATGAAGCCGTTCCAGCTCGTCACTATGCCGAGCAGGGCGGCGCAGATCATTATCTTGCCGAAGGCCCAGTGTCCCATGCTGTACGCGAGGGCGTCCGGAACGGGGATGTCCGCTGCCAAGCGCACCTCTTCCGGCGCCGACATGCCGAGACCGAATATCATGGCGATATACCAGATCGCCGCCATTATAATCGAGATGATGAGTATCTTCGATATGTTCTTAAGCGGTATAGACATCTCCTCCGCCGCCTGCGGTATTACGTCGAAACCGACGAACATAGCCGGTACGACGATCATGACGGTCAGTATGCCGCGGCCTGACGTAACGAGCGGCTCCATGTTCTCGGCGCTGCCGCTTGTCACGCTGCCGAATACGAGCACAAGACCGCCGATGATGATAAGCGCCGAAGCCACCGTCTGGAAGACCGTGGCCGACTTTATGCCGATATAGTTCAGTATTGTCAGTATGACCGACATTATGACGCCGACAAGCATCCACGACACATAGACGTCAAAGCCCGCTATTGTCCACAAAAATCCTATTTTAGGAATTTCAACCAAATAGTTGACCGCCGTGGCGAATGACGGGCCCTCGAAGGCCGCCACGCCGATGTAGGCGAACGTGATCATCCAGCCCGTGATCCACGAGCCCGTATAGCCGAAGCCTCTGTAGGCGAAGACAAGCTCGCCGCCCGACAGAGGCAGCATCGGGGTCAGCTCCGCGTAGGTAATGCCGACAAAGATACAGAGCACGGCGCCGATCGCGAAGGCTATCATAGCGCCGACCGTGCCGCCGTTCTCGACCCAGCCGCCGGCGAGCATAACCCAGCCCCAGCCGATCATGGTGCCGAAGCCGAAAGCCAGAACGTCGATATTGCCCATCGTGCGTTTCAGTACGTTTCTTTCAAAAGCATCGCTTCCCATGTTCTCTCCTTTCTGTATTACAGTAACAGATTTGATAACAAGTAAGAATAATTACATGCTCCGAACAAGAAAAATCCCCAAAATCGCCGTATACGCCAAAAATCAAGACATACCGACAAACTCCGCTCCTTACCCCTTTTCGACGTGCGCATTATCACTGTGACAGATGTTCCACCCTCCCTTCCGTGCGCAGCCATATACATAGTATACCTATCGCCATATAATTGTCAAGACTCATAAATCATCTTCTGAATACGGTTTTTCCGCCAAGTACAGTCTGCTCTGCCGTCATTTCAAGCAAACGCTCCGGTTCGCGGTCAACTGCGGTCGGATCGGCGTCCGTGACGGCGATATCGGCCAATTTGCCGGTTTCGAGCGTACCCTTCCTGTGCTCGTCGAACGTCATATAGGCGCCGGCCGCCGTATACGCGTATACAGCCTCAAACGCGCTGACGCGCTCATTCTCGCCGCAGGAAAGACCGCTCTGCGATTTTCTTGTGACGGCGCCGTAGAGTATCTCGCCGGGGCTCAAGACCGTCACGGGGGCGTCGCTGCCTATGCCGACCGTGATACCGCCGTCAAGCAGCGTTCGGAACGGGAATTCCATTGACACGCGCTCCGCGCCGTAGTTTCGCATGTGAGTATCGCCGAAATAATAGAGGAAGCCCGGATTCAGGAGCGGCAGGACGCCCTCCTTGATCACGCGCTCCGCTATGGGCGGATAACAGAACGAGCAGTGCTCTATCCTGTGACGCGCGTCCCTGCGCGGCAGTCTCTCCTGCGCTTTCTTGTACGCGTCGAGAATCATCGTTATTGCGACGTCGCCTATGCCGTGCGTCGATATCTGCATACCGCGCGAATGAGCCTCCCATACGATTTCGTCGAGCTTCTCCTGTTCGTGGTACAGTATCCCGTATTTGCCGTCGTGGAGATTCGGCTTGGACATGCGCGCGGTGCCGGAGCCTCCGCCGCCGTCCAATATGATCTTGCGTCCCTGAAACTTATAGAGATCGTTGCCGAAAGGTATAGGGAAACCCGCGTCGGAAAGCTTCTTGTATGTGCCGTCAAGGTAATACGCGGCGACCCTTACGCTCAGACAGTCGTTTTTGAAGGCCTTGTCCCAGATCACGAATTCGTCGTCCGGACTGTCGAGCATGCCCATTTCCGTAGTGCTCGTTATGCCGTATGAATTGAACATCCCGGACAGGCGTTTGAGCGATTTCGCCACACCGGACGCGCTCGCCGCGGGAACGAGTTCGTTGACGGCGACATAGGCCCTCTCGCAGAGACGGCCCGTAAGCTTGCCGTTTTCCCGAACGATCTCTCCGCCCGGCGGATCGGGCGTGTCCGCCGTATAGCCGGCCAAAGCCATGGCGCGGGAATTGGCGAGCGCCACATGAAGGCAGGCTCGCATGACGAGCGCCGGATGATCGGGCAGAGCCGCGTCGAGCTCCGCGAGACTCGGCTCGCGCCCTTCGGCGAATATACCCTCGTCGTAGCCGAAGCCCACGATCCATTCGCCTGCGGGCGTCTCGGCGGCCCTCGCTCTCAGCGGTTCAAAGAATCTTTCGAGGGATCTCGTTCCGGTCAAATCCACATTTGTGAGGCTGATCGCGTACAGAGCCGGATGGCTGTGGTTGTCGTTGAAACCCGGCAATACCGTCTTACCCGTGAGATCGCGTATTTCGGTGTCCGGCCCTATTACCGTCAAAAAATCGTCAAAAGCGCCCGCGCCGATTATCGTATCGCCTCGAACGGCGAGCGCGGACGCCTTGGGGTTCTTTCTGTCCATTGTTTGAATGTTCGCGTTCTTGATCACAAAGTCTGCCTTAAATGACATAAATCCACCCTTTCTCTGCCTGTTATCAGCGAATTGCGGCGTTTGAGCAGTTGTCTGCACGCGGCGTCAGCGGTATTTATCCATGGTGCTCTTGTTTATATCAAGAGGCACGGGCGTATCTGCGGGAAGCAAACTGCCGTAGGTTCTTCCTTTCATCTTATCGGCCCATTCTGTCTTCGCTTTTTGCAGGAGCCCGTCGTCAAGCAGGAAATCCACCGCCGAGCAAGACAGCACCTGCGCCGCCTTATCGAGGGTTTTCTCACCGAGACTGCCGCCCGCGCAGGCCGTCACCATCCAGTTATGCCAACCGGGGCCGGGGCCCAGATTCAGCAACAGTATGCCGTAAGGCGCCACCCAGCTGTATTCTGCGGCGTCGGTCACGGCTATACTTGCGGAAGCGGGGGGCTGCGGGGTTTTTTCGACCCAAAACGGCGCCTGTCCTTCTTCTTTCTGCATGGCCGCCACGAACGCCTTTTCGTCTTCCGTAAAAACCACGTCTCCGGCGGCGATCAGGTTGTCGTAGATCACATTCGCGACGGTTTCATTCGGAAGCATCTCGTGACTCGCCGTGATATACTCCTTTTTGACGACCGTTCCCGTGGCGAGGGCCGCGCCCTCGGCGCATTTATCGACGCGGTCTATGATATCGCTCAAAAGTTCGGCTGTCGAAAACCTGCCTATGCACCAGAGCGTCGCGCGATCCGGCACAACGCTGGCAAATTCGGGGCCCGTATCGGAAAACGTATAGTTGATCGTATGAGCTGCGGCAACGGAAGGACTCGGAGGATAGTGCTCGCGCAAAAGCTCGATGGCGTGAGCTTGGAGAACCGCAGCGTCAAGCGCGCTCCTGCCGTGCCACGGCGCGTTACCGTGAGCCGTTCTGCCGCTGAAATGATATTTTATGTTAAAATACGCGGGACAGCCGGCGTAATGCACAGAGCTGCCGGCCCACGGATGCCAGTCAAGAACGAGATCCAAGCCGTCGAATACGCCTTGGCTCCCCATAAAAGGCTTGCCGATGCACAGCTCCTCTGCCGGCGTTCCGAACACCTTGACTGTTCCTGAAAGACCGCCTTTGAGCATAGTCTCCTTCAGCGAAACGGCCGCCAAAACGGCGGACACGCCTATGAGATTGTGTCCGCAGCCTTGACCCGGAGCGCTCGCGCGCACAGGATCCTTGCTCGACGTTACATTTTGCGACAGGCCGGGCAGCGCGTCGTACTCGGCCGAAAAGCCGATAACGGGCTTCCCCTTGCCCCAGGTCGCGACATAGGCCGTCGGCATACCGGCCACGCCGGATTCCACGGAAAAGCCCCTTTCCTTCAGAAACTCCGTGTGAAGCCGGTGCGCCTCATATTCCTCCATGCCGAGCTCCGGTTTGTCCCATATCGCCTTGGAAAGTCTATGATAATCCTCGCGGTTCGCCTCTATATACTCCGAGACGCATCGTTTGAGGTCGCTTGCGTTGCTTGGCATTATTCTCGTTCCTCCCTTTCGAAATAACTACGCGCGCCGGCACAAACGCCGGCGCGCGTAAAACGAAACAGTTTAAGCTTGCAGCCTTTCTTCGTTCTTGTCGGGCTTCTTCAGGAAGCCGGTCAGATCGTAGCCGCCCATGATCCCGATGACGATCATCATGCCAAAACTGAAGATGATGGACACCCATACTGTGATCGAGCCGAAAAGAGGAATGTGGAAACCGAACACGAGGAGGTAGTGCAGCGCGAACATGACGACGACGAAAACCCAAGCGGCTTTCACATAGCCTTTTTCCGCGCCGAAGAAACCGAAGAATCCCGGCTTGTCCGGGTCGCCCAAGGCCGTCTGGTGCTCCTTCATAGCCTTGCCGAGCACCTTGTAGCTCGTCGCCTCCACCCTGCTGTAATCGGCCTTTGTCACGAGACTGACGATGATAAAGATGGGCACGGACACGATCACGCCGACGTGAGCGGCGTGGAAGCCTCCGATCAGGCTCCCGGGGCTGCCCGTGCTCACCCAAGAGTATATGGCCCAACCGATCGCCGACAGACCGCCGAGCACGATGGACGCGAACGCTCCCTGCGAAGTGGCGCGCTTCCACCACCAAGCGCCGATGATGGCGGGCAGAAGACCGCCGAGCACGAGCGCCTGCGCCAGCACCCAGAGCGGCACGAGCACGGGCAGCCACAGAGCGCCCACTATGCCGAGCAGTGACACGATCACGACGGACACGCGGCTCGCGCTGAGCATCTGTTTGTCGGTGGCGTTCTTGTTGATGGCGCTCTTATAGATGTCCTTTGTCAGTATGGTAACGCCGTTCATGATGAAAGACGATCCGCAGGAAACGATGGTCATCAAAAGCCCGACCACGAGCAGCATTCCTATCGGAATCGAGACTTCGTTCAGAGAGATGAAGGCGTAAATGGAGTCAGGCGTAAGCCCTTCCGGAAGGGCGAGTCTGCCGGCCGTAACGGCGACAGCGACGATCATGCCGGACACAAACACGAGAAGACCGTAGAACTGCGAGCACATGGCAAGCTGCGCGTTCTGTGTGATTCGAGGCGTCTTGCCGATGTACGCCCACATATATGCCCAAGGGTCAACGAGATAGAACAGGCACAGCGTCAGGAACCACACGCTGAACTGAGACCAACTCAGCGAAAAGCCGTTGACGAAGTTCTCGGGCAGAATGTTGTAGAGACCGCTGACAGCAACATCCACTCCCCCGGCCAACTTTATGGCGACGATGGCGAACAGCGCGATGCAGAGGGACTGCAGTATGGCCTGAACCCACTGCGTGACGAGGGCCGAATACTGCCCCGCCGTAACGAGGTAGGCCAGAATGGCGACGGCGGAAATCAGCACGCCCGCCCACATTGGCCAACCGAACGCCACGCGCAGCAGAATCGCGATGGCGAGGTACTGCATGCCCGTGATGAAAGCCGGACGGAAGAAGGACATGATGGCGGCCGGTACGCGGACGCTCTCGCCGTAACGCGCGCAGAGAAAATCCGTGATGGTAGCCGCGCCCGTGGCGCGGCCGAAGTGGTTCAGCCTGCGCGCAAAGATGATGATGAACGCCGTAAGGCCCAAGCCCGGCAGCAGACCTGACCAGACGGTGGCCATGCCGCCCGAATAGCCGTAACCTATCCAACCCGAGACGCTCGAACCTCCGATGGCGCCTCCGAGGTAGGCCGCGAGCATAAGCCAGAACGGCGCCTTGCGCCCGCCGAGCAGGAAGTCTTCCGACGTGCTCGTGTACTTCTGGAATTTAATGCCCATTATAACAAATATAATACAAAGAACGACAAGTGCAATGGCGCTTAGAGAAAGAATATTCATATACTGCAACTCCTTTCTTTGACTTCCAAGCTGACGCGAAACCGTCGAACCGGAAACAATCGCGCGGCGACGCGAACTTGGTTTAAGAAAATGGGATAATAACGGCGACCGCGGTTTACGGTCAGATCGTGTTCCCTTAACACGAATGCCTTTTTAAACGCAAATTTCATGCCGGTTGAAAATCGTTGCAAAACAGCGCTTTTATAGATGTGTTTTTTGTATTTACGCGCAGCATTAAGTTAATTTGACTTAATCTGTCACGGAATGGGCATATTTCAGGACACATTGCGTAAGTAAAATTGACTTATTCTAATTCTATAATACTTATATTCCTATATGGCAATACACTTCTTTATGTGTTGCCGTTAATATATTTTTTTATCTTTCTGTACGCGTTCGTCTGACTCGTATCGAGGATTTTGGCTATTTCATAAGAACTTCGGCCGCTCTCCGCCGCTAAAACAAACAACTTGCGCTCCGTTTCGTCGAGCGCGTCCTTAAGCGGCATAAGCTTGCGAATCGTGATGTCCGCGCCAAGCTGCCCGCCCGGAGTCGTCCGGCCGTGTTCGCCGCCGGGAATATCGCCGGGCGCTATCTCGCCGTTGTGCAATATAACCATGCGCTCAACGAAATATTCGAGCTGCCGCACGTTGCCCGGCCACGGCCATTCGCGCATGTCGCTTATGAGCGCGCCTGAAAACAGCGTGCGTTTGCCGTGCTTGGCGTTGTACAGCCGCAGAAAATGATCGATCAGCGCGGGTATGTCGTCTTGGCGCTCGCGCAGAGGCGCGATGTGAATAGGAAACATGTTCAGGCGATAGTAAAGATCGATGCGGAACGCACCGGTGTCCATAAGGTTTGACAGCGAATGATTGGTCGCGGCGATAATGCGGACGTCGACTTCGATTTCCTTGAGTCCTCCGACGCGCGTAACGCGTTTGTCCTGTAAAACCTTCAGCAATTTCGCTTGCAAGGGCAGCGCCATATCGCCTATCTCGTCCAAAAACATGGTGCCTCCGTGGGCGATTTCAAGAAGTCCGGGCTTACCGCCCGTCTTCGCGCCTGTAAACGCGCCGGTCTCATAACCGAAGAATTCCGATTCGAAGAGCGTTTCGGGAATGCTGTTGCAATTCACCTCGACGAGACTTTTACCCCTCCGCTCGCTGTGCGCGTGGATGTGGCGGGCAAGCAGACCTTTTCCGGTTCCGGATTCTCCTGTGATCAGCACCGTGCAGTCGGTTTCGGCCGCCTTTTCCGCCATTTCGACGGCGGCGCGCATTTGCCCGCCGAAACAGACGATCTTATTGCTGCCCGGCGGCGCGGGTTGCTCGAACGGCTCTTTGTTTGCGTTCTCCACATAGCGCTTGAGCCGCTCGTATTCTTCGACGTTCTTCGCGTTCGTGACGACCATCTCTATCGCCCCGTTACCGTCAAATATGGGAACGCCCGTAACGAGCCACGGCGCCTCGAGACCCGTCTTCTTGTCCGTAACCTGCTGCATGATAGTGATGCTCTTGCCCGCGCGTATAACCATAGGCGTTATGGCCGGCCTGACAAGACTTCTTATCTCCAATTCTTCTACTTTCAGGTTATTGAAATACGATTTGGCGGCGCCGGACGGCTTAGTGAAAGCGTTGTTTACGAATATCGCAACGCCTTTGCCGTCGGCCACAAAGATGCTGTCGGATGAGAACTTCAATATTTTAAGAAGCTTCGCGTTGTTCTCCGCGATAGCGTCGATAAGCCCGCATATATCCTCTGCGGTATTATAAGAGCCGCGCCTGAAAATCAAATTGCCGGCGTAATCGTCGCCGCCAAGGGGTTCCATATGTTCGGCGATATTCGAAAGTCTCCCCATTATCTCTTCAAGGAAGGCCTCCGCCGCCCTTTGTTTGCGCGCCGTACCGACCGGCAAGCCGTCGGCGTCCGTGACAAGCAGGGTCTCGCTTTGCTCGAAATCACGCAGGTCGACCGTGTCGCTTCCCTTGCGCGAAGCCGCAGGAGCGGCGTCCGTCACGCCGTCCCCGTCCAAAACAACCGCGCTTCGCAACGGTTCGGCAATTTCCCCGTACAGCATAGAAGACCTCCGTTCACTTCCATAAGGTATCATGCGTTACATAAATAATACCATATCGGTGAGGATAATGCTACATCGGTTTTGCCGAAACAAGCCGTTTTTTCTCTTTTTCCTTAACTGCTGCGGGCTTTTACAACACAGACCACCCCACTATCGGCGTCCACTCTGACAAGATCGCCGTCTTCGATAACGCTCAGCGGATCAATGTCAAAACCCGTCATGGCCGGAACATGGGAAACTATGGCGCCCATCACCATTTTGGACGTGGCGACGTTGTACAAAATCGCGAGAGGGCCCGCGCCGTTCAAGCGCACATGGTGAAAGTGCGTTGAAAAACTTGAAGACCCTTTTGCGCCGTTCATCACGAGAATCTTCCCGCCGATGCATCGGCCGTACAACGGATGACGCTCGTCTATTATCATACCGGTTTCCCGGTCAAGACCGCCAAAACCGCTGAAATTCTCCCTTGCGACTATGGCTTCTCCTTCCGCCCGCCCGCCGGCGACCTTGCGGCCCCGCAATATGATTTCGCCCATTAAAACTCTCCTTCCCATCTCCCTGTAAGAGCCGCGTTGACGCAATCCTCCATGGAACCGTACCACGCGGGAATCTTCATGATCGAATGCATATGATGGGCCTGTTTCGGGGAATCCGTAGCGAAGACCTTTGTTCCCGCAGGCACAGTCTCCGCGATACACGGACAGGTATCGCACATGATATATCCCCCCGCCTTTTCGATAACAGCGGTATATCCCGCCCGATCCGCCATGGCCTTAATGGCGTTGGGCGCGAATACCCACAGGTTTGAATGATCCGCGATGTGTTTCCCCTCCAACATCATTGATATCCTCCAGATTTCCTCCAAGGAATAGTGCGGGCAGCCCAACATGACGAAGTTTACATCGGGATCGGAAGCGGTTTGCAGCCGTTCATAGGCGTCCTTGAGCTCATTTTTTCCGAATTTCAGGACGTCCGCCGGCTTTCTGTTTCCGAAAGCCGTTTCCGCAGTATAAGCCTCCGGCGTGACTCCGACGATATGAAACATCTCTACGCCGCCGGAGGAAGCGCCGGCCGCCGAACAGTACATCAGCTTCCGCAGACTCGGCAGGTTTTTAATTCCGCTGTATACGGGAATTTTTTCCTGCACAACATGGCCGATATAATAGCCCATCAGACCCCAGTCACGGCCGGAGATCACATCATGCTCCACCTCTACAAGATAATGCCCCCGCCGGTTTTCATCCAAATGGTAACCCCAGTTGGGAATCTTCCCGGTGAGCATGGCCGCTCCGGTGCTTTCGATCCCCTCGGTATTCGTTCTCCCGCCGAAAACAGAATTGCAGAGAGGAACGGCGGATGATTCCATCCACGCGCAATGCTCCCCTTTCACGGGAACGTATCCGACCAGATAGGGCGCGCACGTATACGCGGGGGCAAAACCGATCCTGTTGCAGCAATCCTCCAGATAATCGCAGATATCGTGTGTTTTTTGGCTGACGCCTTGAACTTGCCAAAGTTTGGAATCCATCTCGTGAAGAATCGTGCAAGTGTTGGCGCGCACGCGGGGTATTTTCACAGACTCGGAACTGTCCAGATAAAACTCACTGAAAAAAGCGTCAAAAGGCGCCGTATCGCCTTTGCCGGGCGCCGTTTTGCCGTCGGTGATAATGCCGGCGCTGACGCTGCTGACGTCTATCAGATTTTCGGCGCCCACAGCGTCACCGTACCTGATCAGCAGATCCATGGCCTTTGCGACCGCCAAGCCGCACGAGCCGTCACGCATGGCTTTTTCTTCGTTTGTAAGACGCATAATATACCCCCTTGTCCCGGGCCGGTCTATCTCGCAAAGTACGGATTTTCGGAATCCGGATACAGATTGTTGTAATAATCCGCCTTCTCACGTAGGAGCGCAAGCGCGCCGGCGCCGTCAAGTCCTTTTGAATCCAAGTCGGCTGCGTAATTTTCAAGCAGGGGCGCCGCGGCGGCGGCCAATTTGTCCAATTCGTCGGGATCAAAGAAATCCACGTCTATTCCGCGCGCGGCATAGTCTTCATATGTGGCGTCCCCATGCCTTTCGGCGAAATTGCAGCCGCTCTCCTCAAAAACCTCGTCGCAGGCGTCTTTCAGGTACGTCTGCCATTCGGAGGGCAGCTTTGCCAAGGTATTGTCGCCTATGATCATGAGGAACGACGCGTTGAATACGGTGAGCCGCGTGGCATGTTTTGTAATTTCCGTCCATTTGAAGGAAGAGATGGCGTCCGCGCCGGCGATGGAACCGTTGATAATCCCGCTTCTGAGCGCCTCATATGTGTCGGGCATGGCGACGGTTACGCCGGTACCTCCCCAAGCGTTGATCGCTTCGATCATAACCGCGTTGCCGCGAATTTGCAGACCTTGGAAATCGGACATAGCCGTAATGCTGCGATCCGCGTTGTGAGCGATGATCGCGTCCCCCATAGTCGTACACATCAGCACGCTTACGCCGGCTCTCTCATACTCTGCGGGCGCCAATTCCCTGAGCCAGTCCCTCATCGCGAAGGAGGCGGCCTTGGAGGAATTGAATTTTTGCGGATACTCTACGAGAAATGTGACGGGAAGCTCGCCCACAACGTACGCCGTCGGAAAAATCGCGATATCGACGACGCCCTCCGCGACCGCTCCCAAAGCTTCGGCGGATGTAGTCAGTGTGTTGCCCGGAAAATAGTCGATAATGAGTTTTCCGCCGGTCAAGTCGTCCAACTTGGCCTGCAGCGGTTCCAAAACCTCGGATTCAAAAGGGTAGCCCGGAACCCACTCCGAAGAAAGTCTCAAGTGCATCTCAGGGTAATCATTTCCCGAGACGTCCGATTCGGCCGAATTGCCCGAAGATTGGTCTCCGTTCGCGCCGGATGAGCCGCATGCCGCAAAAGACAATGAAAGAACAAGCGCCAAAACAATCGTTAAAATCTTTTTCATCTTAATTACCGCCTTTCAGTTGACCGTTGTTTTTTACATTTACCTACATATGATATGAGACGGGGAGCTTTCGGCGCCCCGTACATAACGGATGCGCTCGGGCGCGCTCTGTTACAGCAGGCCCGGCAGAAATGTGGCGACGGACGGCACGAAAATAATAATTATGACCGTGATAAGGGTAGCGATAACGTATGGCCAGACGCCTTTAAAAATGGTGTAAATCGGCACTTTGGTGGATCCGTGAAGTATGAACGCTCCCAAACCGATGGGCGGCGTCAGAAATCCGAGAGACAGAACGAGGACGGCGAGGACGCCAAACCATACAGGGTCATATCCTATAGCAATGATAACGGGATAAAAGATAGGAATAGTAAGCAAAATCATTGCGAGAGCGTCCATTAACATGCCCATGATCAAATATATAAACACAATCACAAAAAGCACGGCCCAAGGAGGGGCGTTCATTTCCAAGACCATTCTCCCGACGGACGCCGGAATTCCGGTAATAGCAAAAAACTTCGTAAAAACATTGGCGGACGCTATGAGCAGGAAGCACATCGCGGCCAACGCGGTGGAGGACAGCAGACTCTCCATCAGTATTTTAACGCTGACGTTTCTGCGTACGGCGCAGACGGCCAACATGCAAAACGCTCCTACGGCGCCGGCTTCCGTCGCCGTGAACCAACCTATGAAAATACCTCCTATGCTGATGCAGAAAACGATCAGAATTTCAAGAACCCCTCCGTGAGTCAGGCTGCGAACGCGTTCTTCCCAAGTGGCCTTTGGCTGTCTCGGAGCAAGTTTCGGATTCATTTTGACCACTATGACACCGGCTATCATAAATAACAGCATCTCGAGAATGCCCGGGAATATGCCGGCGATAAACAGTTTGCCTATCGAGACCTCCGCAGCGAGACCGTAAATAATGAATGTTGTGCTGGGCGGGATCATAACCGCCAGATTCGATCCGGACGCGATAGTGGCGGTTGAGAAAGAGTCGTCATATCCTTTCTTCTTCATCTCCGGATATACAACAGGCCCCATTGTGGCCAATGTGGCGGGTATGGAACCGCAAATCGCGCCAAAGATACCGCAGGCAAGCTGTGTGGCGACGGCAAGACCGGCCGTTATATGACCGACGAACTTGTCCGCCATAGCGAACAGCTTTGCGCCCAATCCCGAATAAGCGGCAAGAATCCCCATAAAAGCGAAAAGCGGCACGACCGACATTGTATAAGAGGTAAAGGACGTAAACACCTCCGTGCAGAGCATGTTCATGGCGGAAGAAACGCTGTTCAAAACCGAAAAACCGACAAAGCCGACGACAATCATGGAGAATGCAACCGGAACGCTCAGGAATATAAGACCAACAACCGCTGCAAAGCCTATAATGCCGATTATTACAGGACTCATGCGCTCATTCCCTTCCTTTCTTGGTCTGAAGCTGTTTATAACGCAACGGAACCCGCCGCCGCAGCTTCGCTTGAAGCGGGGAACATCGGTAGCGAAGTTATACGAATATTCGCGTCGTCACTCCCGTTCGGGCGAATACCCGGCAAAATACTTGATTGTCCGAATAATTACGCTGAACGACAGCATGATAAAAGATATAAACAGTATCAGCGCGAAAATCCAAATCGGAATTTGCAAATTCAGGGTCAGTGAATTGACCGCAAGCTTTTTTGTGATATAAACATACATAAAACAGCTGATCGAAACACTGCTGACGCAGCAAAGCAAAAGCGCGAACACCTCCGGAATCGCCCGTATCTTTTTGGGGAGCGCATCCGTCAAGACGGTTACTTTTACGTTTCCCTCCTGATAATCATTGCCTCCGAGAGCGCAGCACACCACAAGAAGACATACGTACTGCACTATTTCGTAACTGCCGAAAATAGTAAACCCGAATACGCCGCGAAGGACAATATAAACGACGATAAACCCCATTACGCCGAGCAGCAGGAAACAAGAAACATAATTAAGAATATTTACAATTTTTCGAGAAACGTAATCCAGTTTTTCCATAAGGCTCACCCTATTTTACTGTAATCACACTCAGGCCCGGCGCCGCGTAATTTTTAAGCATTTCTTCGTCCAATTCGACGCCGAGTCCCGGGCCTTTCGGCGCGTAAAGAACGCCTTTTTCGATGACGGCGGCCTGTTCTTTCACTATGTCGTTCCTTATGGATTTTGTATCAACGGTTCCGTGGAGGTACAGGTACAAGCCAAGTTCATCCAAGTATCTGCCGCCCCTGTCGCCTCGGGACGCGGCGACGTGCGCGGCGGCGGCGCCCGCTATGCTGTTTCCCTGATTGCATATTTGGTAATTCAGACGCGCCGTATCCATCATATCGCAAAATTTTACCGCCCTGCGTATTCCGCCTATTCTGGTAAGCAGACAGTGGAAATTGTCGAATACGTTCAACTTCATATACTCATGCGCCTGGGTGAGTGACATGCCCGCGTGATCCGCCGTCAAAGGAACTTTCGTTTTGGCGCTGAGAGACTGCATACCGCTTATATCATACGGATGCAGCGGCTGCTCCGCGAAATTCAGCCGGTACTCGCCGTCCAGATATTCAAGCAGACGGGCGGCGTCCGGCGCCGTATAGGCCATGCCCATGTCTATCGCCAAAGGCACGCTGTCCCCTATAGCCTTACGGACGGCTTTAACCCGAGCCTTGGCGTTTTGCGAGTCATTATTGACATGGACTTTAACGGACTTATAGCCGGCGTCAATGAATTTCTTCGCCTCCTCCGCGACTTCTTCCGGGGTGGGCAGGAAGCTTTGGATATGTTCGAGCGGAATACTGTCTCTCACGAGACCGCCCAAAAGCTCATATACCGGCAGATCGAGGATTTTTCCTTTCAAGTCGTACAAGGCGTGGTCAAAATTGGACAGGATATACCAATTTTCCGTAAACCAACCGCTTATAGCTTTTTCCATGAGTTCCAAAATGTAAGAAAGGCGCATGGGGTCTTGTCCGATGATAACGGTCGCCAAGTCTTTCATAAGATGCATAGCGCCCTCTCTGGAGCAGCCCGAGGCCAAAAGCGGAGCGGACGGGAAACTGTACGCGCTGCCCACGCCTTCGATTCCCTCGTCCGTCTTGATCCTGACAATTATAAATTCGCCGGGCGCGGGCGTGGGGCCGGAAGAAAAGATCAGTCTGCCTTTGTGCTCTTGGTTAATGGGAACAATTTCAACACCGGTAATTTTCATACAAATCCTCCTTTTGTTTTTCGACAGGCCCTTAATTTCCGCAACTTGCCTATTTGTGATATACCCCGAGCTTAACAGCGAAACGACACAAAAACCCCTTGAACCGGTATTACAGCCCGGTATTACAGCCCGGTATCACAGCCCGGTATCACACACCTGTATGATTTCCCTCGGCGTTTTGCTCATACGCTTTGCGCCGTCTTTTGTAATCAGATAATTATCGCAGATAAAGCAACCTGTGCTTTTCGTGGCGTCGTACATGGAAGGATGCACCGCAATAAACGCGTTTTCCCTGAGCGGAGTACGGTTTTCCGGACGAATGAACGGCGGTTCCACGACGTCAAAGCCCTGGCCGTGGCAGCAGAAGCGTCTTTCGGGCGGAAAATCTTTTTCCGCGAGACGCGCGTTATACTTGTCAAAAATCTCGCAGGGAACGGCGCCGGGAACGATAAGACTCGCAAGATAGTCCTGCATCTCAAAAGCCAAGCCGACAGTTTTGACAAGCGCCTCAGGAGCTTCGCCTATGCTGTATACCCTTGCGCATTCTCCCCAAATTCCCACATTGCTTGAAACCTCCGCCATGAATTCAATACAGTCGCCCGGCATAACAATTTCTTCATCAATAAAAGGCCATTCGTTGAACATGGGCATTGTAGGATGCTTGCCGAGCATGATATTCAAATCCATACAGTCCGCGCTGTCGGCGAGCCGGCGCATCTTGCGCCCGATCTCACGGACACTCTGCCCGACCCTCATCACGCTTGGCGCCGCGGCCATCAGCTCATCAATCATCCGGACACATTTCTCGGCCAATTCAATTTCATAAGGGGATTTAAAAGACTTGTGATTATCCACAAGAGCGGTGGCGTCAACGAGTTCCGAATCCGGCATATGAGAGGTGAAATAATTGATAAAGCCGACGGGGATTATGTTCATACCCACAAGCCCGATCCTCTTGTAGTCGTATTTTCGAATCAGCTCGGCGGCGGCCTCCGGCCATAAATTCGAGACATAGTTTGTCGTCGGACAGCCGGGAAGCCCGATCATATCCTTTATAAAATCATGCTGCGTTATGCCGCCCGCAAGATTCTGAAACTGCCCCTTGCTCTGACGCTCTACGGGCGGAGGATACAGGGGAAGCCCCTTTATGCCGTGTCCTATTATCGAAATTCCCTTTTTGGAAAAAAAGCCCGCCAAAGGATACATTACAGTCGGACAATCGGTCACATAGCGCAGATACGCGCTGTAAAGACGATCAGTGGAATACATAAACAGACAGTCGATATTTTCCCTGTCCATATCCGAAATCAGCGCGTCCCAGCGCCGCCGCATTTCGTTTCCGTCCGAAATCATACGATTGCTCATTACCCTCAGTCTCAACTTTCCAAAATTAACCACACAGACATGCCAACTGTTGCGGAAGCCGGTCAACATACACGTGTTCCCCGCAACTGTAACGGCTTCCGTTTGCGCTTTATGCAAATCATGGTAGCATACAAAAAAATCTTTGTGAATAGATAATCAGAAGCCCGGTGTCAATTTATAGACATCGCCGCGTTGATTGTATACAAAAAAATATCCGCTTTAAAATGACCGGGATGATCACTTTAAAGCGGATGCTTCCTCGGGTTTTTCGCTCGGTATCCTCTTTATATTCCCTTCCGTTATGCGGGAAGGTACTGTCTCAAAATTTCGGGTATGCAATTCAGCACGTATTTCGCCTTGACGTCGGGCGCGATAGACATATCGTCCTGCACCCATTTAAAATGCATATTTATTGCGCCCATGGCGTTGAACCGAATAGCCCAAAGCAATTCATCCGTTATGACATTCTTGCCGTGCCCTTCGATAACGAGACTCAAATAGTTTCTGTAATTTTGCTCGAATATATACTCCCTCAAAGAATTCTGCCCTTCCAAAGAACACGCCTGCGTATAAAATTTCTTATACTTAACGCAATATTTATGAGCGTCGCAGAGAAATTCATAAAATCCGAGCTTCATGTCGGCGGATCGAAAATCTCCGATGACATGGGTACAGTAAGTATAGGTGATGAGATCGTTTTTATCCTTAAAATGGTTATAAAAAGTTTGACGGGACGCGCCCGCTTTTTGGATAATATCCTTGACGGTCACTTTCGCGAGAGGTCTCTCATTGCAAAGTTCAAGCAAGGCGCCGGACAACAGCTTCTTTACATCAATTGCCATGACAAATCAACCTCCTATTTTTGCAAAATACTTACAGAAACGGATCGGTTTTAAATAAATTTGAATAAATACGCAGGTTACCGCCATTGTCGCCGGGCGGCTGCCGCAAACAAGCGCCCTACGGCCCGGAAAGCGCAAGTCTTTTCATGTATGACAAATACTCATGGCGCTATTACATTTTTTGATTCTACTATATGACACGCCTTAAGCTTTGTCAACTCCATTGTTACCGTACATTAGCACAGCGTTACACTCAAAGATTTCAATCAAAACTACTCAAACCCCGCGTCAGTTTTGTTCAGGCCGGGTTCTGAGAGACAATTTGGCTCCCCGGAACGTACTCAAAGCTACGTGAGGAAGACAAATTGCCTATCAGGTTCCGGAATGGGCAAAAATCACGTGGGGTTTGAGTAGTTACAGCACAACTCCGTTTGCGTGCAAAAACAACTTGTCGATAATACCCCTTTTCCGGTATACTATGCCTTAGGCACTGTGAAAAAATAATTGCATGATCCGGTTTGCGCCGCGCACATCCGAAACGCATCCGGAAGGGAACGGAAATTAATGGGTGTTTTCAATGATTTAAATTCCGCCGCGCTGCTCACGGTGGAACAGATGATGAACAGAAATTTCGAGTCTCTCCATGTCGGCGACACACTGCGCACGGTCGTCGAGGGATACCGGGAATACAAAGTAAACACGCTTCCCATCGTTGACAAAGATGAAAATCTGGTCGGCGTGTTCCCAAAGAAGCGGTTGTTTAAAGCCCTGCTTGACGGCGCCGATCTCGATACTCCTTGCGACGCCTATATGGTCGACAAGCCCGTCTTCGTAACGACGGATCGAACATACGACGAATATTCGCTCGTCGTCCGCGTAACGAAAAGCAGGGTGGACAACGTCGTGGTTATAGACCAATCCCGCCGCGTGGTCGGAATGATCGGCACGGCTGAGTACCTGCGCGCGGGCCTGAACATGATCACGGCATCCTCCGCGCTGCTTGAATCCCTGTTCAGGGTCAACGCGGAAGGCATTATTATCGTCGACAAAGATGATCGCATATTGCGCGTGAATCCCGCAGCCGAGCACATGTTCGGACTGAGCGCGTCGGACACAAAGGGCGCGCCGCTTCGCGACGTGCTGCCGGACGTCGCGAATTTGGATGGATTGCGTATAGGCGTCAAGCGCAGCGTGAAGTCCCTGCCCGTACTTATCAACAGGATACCTATCGAAGAAAACGGCGAATGCATAGGCGCAAGTTTCACGTTTCTTGATGTTTCGGACTCGGACGTCACGGGCGTCGTGAATACGGTCAACCTCAACGACAACGCCGTCACCGAAGAAATAGCCCGAAAATGGCTTTATCTGAATCAGCAGGTTCAATATTACCGCGACGAGCTCGAAAAACGGGACGGCGGCGGTAATTGCTTCAACCGCATCGTAACGGTCAATCCTGCTTTCAAGAAGATTAAGTCCGAAGCGCTTTTCATAGCAAGAAGCAGTTCCACAGTCCTGCTGACCGGGGAAAGCGGCGTCGGCAAAGATATGTTCGCGCACTGCATACACGAGACGAGCCCGCGCGCGAAAAAACCCTTTGTCAAGGTGAGCTGCGTATCCATCCCCGAGAGCCTGTTCGAATCCGAGCTCTTCGGTTACGCGCCGGGTTCGTTCACGGGGGCGCTGAAGAACGGGAAGCCCGGTTATTTCGAGCGGGCCCATAACGGCACCGTATTCCTTGATGAGATCGGGGATATGCCGCTGTCCGTGCAAGCCAAGCTGCTTCAAGTGCTGCAGGAGAAGGAATTTGTCCGTGTCGGCGGAACGAGCAAACAGACCGTGGACGTCCGGATCATAGCCGCCACAAACAGGGATTTGCGGGAAGCTATAGCGAACAAGACGTTCCGCGAGGATCTGTTCTACAGGCTCAACGTGATAGAGTTTCACCTGCCGCCGCTTCGCGAGCGTTCCGAAGACACGATCGCGCTCGCGGAGTCCTTCATCGAAAAATACAATCGCATCCTCGGCGCGCGGGTGACGGGTATCGACGCGCGGGCGAAGGACGCGCTTCGCGCCTACGCCTGGCCCGGAAATATACGCGAACTTGAAAACGCCATAGAACGCGCGGCCAACTATGTATGGGACGGGGAGATAGGCGCTGAAAACCTCCCCTCGCAAATCGCGCCGTCCGCAGCGGCGACCTCGGCGGTTCCGGAGGTTTCGCAGACGTTTGAGGACGAGTCGTCTTACGCGTCGTATCGCAGATCATTGTTCGATTTCGAAAAGGACAAACTTTTGGATGTGCTGAAAAAGGCAAACGGAAACAAGAGCGCGGCCGCGCGTATGATGCGGCTGAGCCGATCCGCATTTTATGATAAATTGGCCAAGTACGGTCTCAGATAGGGCCGTAATTTGATGTATGTCGCCGTTCAAATGTACGCGCGGCGGGCGGTTTTGTTTTCGCGCCTGTCTGCCGGCGGTGTTTGTACGGTTACAGATATATTGGATGGATCGTTAACATATCGCTTTAAGGAGGTAACGCAATGAAGAAAGTATTTATTTTCGCCTTGGCCGTAATGCTCTCCGCCGTACTCGGCGCCTGCGGCCAAAGTGACAACGCGCCTGCGGGCGCCGGGGAATCGGACGCGGACGCGTCGGCTGCGGTCACGGAGGAACAGCCGGCCGACGACGACCTCGCCTATATTCAGGACAAAGGTACGCTCGTCATAGGCATCACTGACGCCAAACCCATGAACTACTACGAAAACGGAGAGCTCGTCGGTTTCGATACGGAGTTTGCCCAAGCGGCCTGCGCGAAGTTGGGACTCGCATATAATTTTGTAATCATCGACTGGGACATGAAAGAAGTCGAGCTCAATGCCAAGAGTATCGACTGCATATGGAACGGCCTGACCGTTACGGAGGAGCGCCGTAAGAACATGGCGTTCAGCGACTCCTACTTCCGCAACGAGCAGGTTGTGGTCGCGCGCGCGGAAAACGCAGGCAAATACACGGATGCGGCAAGCCTCGCGGGCGCGAACGTCGTGGCCGAGGCGGGTTCCGCCGGCGAAACCGCCGTAGCGGCAGACATGGCAAATGCGGTATACACAGCCGTATCGTCGCAGTCGGGCGCGCTGCTTGAGGTAAAGGCCGGCACGGCCGACGCCGCCGTTATAGATTACACGATGGCAAGGACAATGACGGGCGCGGACACGGACTACGAGGATCTCACAATCATCGAAGGCATCGACCTTGCGGATGAAGAGTATGCTATAGGCTTCCGCCCGGGAAGCACGGCCGTGGCCGCGTTCAACGAGATCAAGGCGGAGCTTACGGACGACGGTACGCTCGCCGATATCGCCGAAAGATACGATATCAGCGACAATCTTATAAAATAATGCCTCTGTCGGTCATCATGCTCACCCTCCTGAAGGGTTTCGGCACAACCTGCCTGATCTTCGCGGTCACGTTGGTCTGTGCCGCCCCCCTCGGGCTAATCGTTTCATTCGGTTCCATGAGCAGGTTCAGACCACTGCGTTGGCTGACGAAGACCTTTGTATGGATCATACGCGGCACGCCGCTCATGCTCCAGGTGATAATCGTGTACTACGGACCCGGTCTCCTGTGGAGCTACACCGCGTTTCCGCGCGTTTCCGCCGTACTGATTGCCTTTATCATAAACTACGCCGCGTATTTCTCCGAGATATACAGGAGCGGCATAGAAGGCGTGCCTCGCGGCCAATACGAGGCGGGGCAGGTTCTCGGCATGACGAAGGCGCAGATATTCTTCAAGGTCATACTGCTGCAGGTCATAAAGCGCATCGTGCCGCCCATGAGCAATGAAATCATAACGCTCGTAAAGGACACGTCCCTCGCGCGCGTCGTCGCCGTCCGCGAAATCATCATGGAGGCGTATTCTTTTACCGCCAAGGGATTGATATGGCCGCTGTTTTATTCCGGCGCGTTCTTTCTTGTATTCTGCGGCGTGCTGACGCTGCTGTTTGGATATATCGAACGCAGACTGAGCTACTTCAAGGTATGACGTGCAATATAACAGACGTTCCCGTTCGTCCGTAGGGGCGGGTTTCAAACCCGTCCGGGTGAGGGTATAACACAGGAACACCATGTCTATATTAGAGGTAAGCAACCTGAGCAAGAATTTCGGCGTCTCCGAGGTGCTCAAAGACGTCGGTTTTTCCGTTGAGCGCGGCGAAGCTCTGGCCATTATAGGCGCGTCGGGAAGCGGCAAAACAACCCTGCTTCGCTGCCTGAATTTCCTTGAAATCCCGGATGGAGGAAGTATCCGCGTAGGCGGCGAGATCATATTCGACGCCAACGATCCCGAAACCCTGCGCGAGAGCGAGATACGCAGAAAACGCCTGCATTTCGGTCTCGTATTTCAATCCTTCAATCTGTTTCCGCAGTATACGGCGATAAGGAATATCAGTCTGCCCTGCGAGCTCTTGGCAAAAGAAAGACCGGACTACAAGGAAAGGCGCCGTGAGATATTGGCCGATACGGAAAAAACGGCCCGCGCTCTGCTCGAAAGGGTCGGACTGTCAGACAAGGCCGGTTTTTATCCGCACCAGCTCTCCGGCGGGCAGCAGCAGCGCGTAGCCATAGCCCGCGCTCTCGCGCTCGATCCCGATATACTGTGCTTCGACGAGCCGACGAGCGCGCTCGACCCCGAGCTGACAGGAGAGGTGCTGAAGGTGATACGCGGCTTGGCCGACAAGAATACGACTATGGTGATCGTCACGCACGAGATGCAGTTCGCGCGCGAGGTTTCCGACATGACGCTCTTTATTGACGGGGGCGCCGTAATAGAATACGGCCCGTCCGAGGAACTGTTCTCCTCGCCAAGGGAAGAACGGACGCGCCGCTTCCTCGAAAGATATTCGAACGAGTGATTTTCCAAAATGTTATACTCGTGAGCGATTTGAAATTCCGACCGCATTTGCGGTCGGACAGAGGAAACGAGTATTACTGACTCGCGTTTATGTAAAATTCAAATGCTCGTCAGTATATCATAATGTGTTTTTACGGCGCGGCGCGCCGTTCCGGAGACTGATATTATGGCAAAAAAAAACAATACGGCCGATATGCATTATCTGGAGCTTTTGGCGAAGGAATTTCCCAATGTACGGAAGGCGTCCACAGAGATCGTGAATCTAAACGCTATTTTGAGTCTTCCCAAAGGAACGGAATATTTTTTGAGTGACCTGCACGGTGAGCATGAGGCCTTCATTCATATGGTGCAGAGCGCGTCCGGCGTTATACACGCCAAAATAGAGGAAATATTCGGCAAAACGCTCTCCGAGACCGAACGCCGCTCCTTGGCTTCCCTCGTATACGACGCGCGCGCGGAGATGGCGCGCAGGAAGGAAACGGAGACCGATTTTGACGAATGGTGCAGAATCAGCATCTATCGTCTTATAGAGGTGTGCAAATCCGTTTCGACGAAATACACGCGCTCCAAGGTTCGAAAACGGATGCCCAAGACGTCCGAGTACATTATGGACGAGCTTTTGAACGCGGACGACGAGGCCAATCGCTCCCATTATTACAGGGAGATCATCAATTCGCTTTCGCGCTGCCGCATAGCCGAGGAATTTATCGCTGAGATGACGCAGACTATAAGCCGTTTGGCCGTGGATCGGCTTCATATCATAGGCGACGTATTCGACAGGGGAGCGCACCCCGATCTAATCATGGATTATCTCGTCAAGTTTCACGACGTGGACTTCCAATGGGGCAATCACGACATCGTATGGATGGGCGCCGCCGCCGGCAATTCGGCCTGTATAGCGAACGTGATACGCATGAATATAAGCTACAACAATTTCGACATGCTCGAGATCGGCTACGGCATCAATCTGCGCCCGCTGTCCGCATTCGCGCTCAGCGTATACGGCGACGATCCCTGCGGCCCGTTCAGACCGCATATTTTGGATGAAAACGAATACGATCCCGTCGAGCCCGCGCTCGCGGCCAAGATGCACAAGGCCATTTCCGTTATACAATTCAAACTGGAAGGGCAGTGTATAAAATCCCACCCGGAATACGGAATGGAAGACCGTCTGCTGCTCGACAAGACGGACGCTGCGGCGGGAACCGTGTGCGTAGGCGATCACGTATACCCGATGCGCGACGCATTCCTTCCCACCGTCGATCCCGCTTCGCCCTACGAACTCACGGCGCCGGAAAAGGAATTGATGAACACGCTCGAAGCGTCGTTTTTGAAGAGCGATAAGCTGCAGAGACATATACGCTTCCTGTTCAGCCACGGCGCCATGTACAAGATCGTCAACGGCAATCTGCTGTACCACGGCTGCATACCCATGACAGAATCGGGCGGCTTTGAAGAATGCGTTTTCGACGGTCAAAGCCTGTCGGGACGCGCGTATATGGATTATCTGGACGCGCGCGTAAGGCGTTCGTTCTTCACGCGCGATGACGGCGGGGATATCATGTGGTACCTGTGGAACGGCAGCAAATCTCCGCTCTTCGGCAAAGCGCGCATGACAACGTTTGAACGCTTGTTCGTTGAGGACAAGGCGACGCACAAGGAGAGCAGCTCCCCGTATTACAAACTGACAAACGACAGGGCTGTATGCGAAAAGATCCTGCGCGAATTCGGCCTTTCACCGGAAAGCTCGCACATACTGAACGGTCATGTGCCCGTCAAGATCAAGGACGGAGAAAGCCCCATAAAGGGAGACGGTCTGCTCTTCTTCATCGACGGCGGCATCTCCAAGGCGTATCAGAAGCAGACGGGCATAGCGGGTTATACGTTTATATTCAATTCGCGTTTTATGGCGCTGTCCGAGCACAAACCGTATTCTCCCCTCTCGGAGGACGGCACGCAAGTCTTCGATTCACCCGTTATAAGGACGGTGGAGCATTTGAAGCGCCGCATGACGGTAAAGGACACAGATATAGGATCGGATCTGGAACAGAAGATAAGCGAACTTGAAGCCTTGGTCGAGGCGTTCCGCGAGGGCGCGATTAAAGAAAAATATTAAAGGCGGTCAAAAGAACGGATAGATATATCCTTCCACGGGTTCGGCGGGCTCGATGGACGTCACCGCGATCTGCGGTTCTTCCATTCCCTCGTACACGCCCGCTTGAATGACGCCCACAACGCGCACCCACTCGTCGGGCGTGAGCTCACCGGTTCCGTTGTATTTGCAGACCAAGCCGTAAGGCACGAGATCCGCGACGCAGCACGTCATCCCGAGACGCGCGGGCACGAACTCGTCCGCGCCGAGAACCTCGGGATCCTTGAAAACAAAACCCGTCATGGCAATACGGCGGCCAACGTACATATCCAAATTCATATACAGCTCATCCAGCCACGAATAGAACTCGTCGTCGCCTACCTCTATAACGGGCTTGTCCGACGCGTCCGTCTCAGGCACATAGACATCCTCAAAATCATCGTCGTCCGACGCGTCAAAAGGCGCGGCGTTCGAAACCGGCGGCTCCGGCAATCCGGCGCCCGGCGAGCTTTGCGCGGCCCCGTAATCCGCGCCCGCCTCGGGCGGCGACGCGTTTTGCGGAGAAGAAACAGCGGCGGCGGGTTTTGCGGCGCTGCCCGAGAAGGAACCTCCGCCGGCATAGTTGTATGAAAGATCCGCAGCGGAAAGCGGACTGTGCGGCAGCAAAATAAGCAGTATCGGGATCACGGGAACAAAGCAGTGAGCGACGCGCACCCTGTTTCCCGGCCTAAACAGCCTGAAAACGCCCGTAAAAGCCCACAACAGCATGACGACGGCCGTAAAGTACAGATACGGCGCCATGCGCGGCGTTACATAGGTGAGATATTTCCCGCTGTACATGAGATAGAACGTCAGTACCGAGAATACCGCATAACACAGGAGCTCCAAAAATACCTGCGGGTTTAAAACCCGCGCGCGCGTTACCACAGCGAAACACCTCCCCAATCGGAAAACAGGAACACAACGGCAAAGCATATAACAAAAGCCGAAACAGCCAATCGTATGACGAAAGGCTTTGAAAAACAGGACGAAAGCATCAGGACGTTCTTTATATCCATCATAGGGCCGAACACCATAAAGCCCATAAGCGCGCCCATAGGAAAGCGGTTCGCGAAGCTGCGCGCGATAACGGCGTCCGACGACGAGCACAGAGAGAGAACGAAGCCCATAAGCATCATAAGAACAACGGAAAAGGCCAAGCCGGCGCCGCTCCGCGCGGCCGCGAACGTTCCCGCGCCCAAGGCCTGAAAAACAGCGGATACAAAAACGCCTATCACAAGGTACTTTCCCACATCAAAAAATTCGGCCTGCGCGTGACGAAAGAGGAGATCGAACTTCCCGCGCAGCGTTGTAACCGATTCCGCTCCCTCATAAAAACCACAGCCGCACATGAGCCTGTCAACAGTTCCGCCTGACAGCACCTCGCCCTTTGGCGGGCGCAGCGCGAACGCCACACCTATCAGAACGGCTGAAATAAGACCGAAACAGACGCGCGAGATCACGACGCGCATATCCCCGCTGAACGCGTAATACGTCGAGAGTATCACGACGGGATTTATCACGGGCGTCGCCGTCATAAACGTAACGGCGGCGGGCAGCGGAACGCCTTTCTTGACAAGGCTGCGAAATATCGGAATGGACGCGCAGTCGCAGACCGGCAGACAGAAACCGGCCAATATCGCCACAAGCATTCCCGCTCCTATAGATTTTGGGAATCTGCTTTCTATGGCCGATTTACTGACGAAAATCCGGATGGCGGACGAAAGCATTACGCCTATCAGCAAAAATGGTATTGCTTGCAATATAATCCCCAAAAATACATTTACTATCCTGTTTACCGGTATGGCTGCGGACTCGAGAACCGGCGCGGCGAACAGGTACAGCGCGACCGCAAGCGCGAGCGGCGCCAAAAACGATATCCAAGGGGAATGTTTTCTTCTGAAAAGGCTGCGGCAGATATCGTCGCCGGCCGCAGCCCCGAACACACGAACGCCCGGATTGAGAGAACTCAGGAGCTTACGGAATTTTTCCAATCCGCGCGACGTATACGCGCCCCGAATGACCGCGAAATCACAGTTTGCTATCTGCTCGGGAAGCGCGCCTCCCACCCTGCCGAGCAGCGTCTCTACCTTGGCCGCGTCCGCGACGTGTATGACCTTGCCCATAGCGCAAAGGTCTCGCAGCGCGTGAGAAAGAAGCATTTCCTCAAGTTTCGCGAATGGCGTGACCCCGTTCCACTCAATCCATATTTCATCGAAGTCGCCGCTGTTCAGTACCTCGCGCATACGCTTCGTCACCCGCTCCGGCCCGGCGTCCAACTCGCGCTTGGAGAACATGACGTCCGTGCAGCTTACGACCGAGGTCTCAAGCGCGATCTCGCCGGACTCAAAGCGGAACACCGCTATCTTGCAATCCCGCCAGTCGGGACGGCGGAACATATCATTCAGGAATGTCGTCTTGCCGGCATCCAAAAATCCCGTAACGACATAGACGGGGATCGCCATTTCAGAGCACCCCGCCGAAAAGGTCGGCGAGCCCCCGTCCGTTAAGATCGCGGCCTATAACGCACAGCGCGCCGTCGCCGTCGCCGCCGCTCGCGCAGCTTTCTATACGCGCGTCGCCCGGCAGGTATTGTAAGTTCAAACAGCCGCCCGTTCCGCGCAGTATGCCCTTCGCGCGAAGAACCGTTCCCTCGCCGCCCTGCTCCATGCGCAGCACGCGCGCTTTCAAGTCGTCCGGACTGAACACATGCTCCGTCCTTATTGTAACGGTGTCGAAGACATCCTCTGCGGAATGTCCGTGCTCGCCCGCGCAATGTTCATCATGACAATGTTCGTCAGCGCAAAGCTCACCGTGACAATGATCCTCATAACAATGCTCTTCATGACAATGATCGCCGGCGCGGCGATCATCTCGGCCGGGCGCGCCGGCAAGTAAGGCTTCGGCGTTTACGCGCGCCCAAGGCTCGCATATAACGGTCGCGCGCCCGTTGAGCTCCGCTATAAGAGCGCGGGCGTTCTCCGCGTCGCCCTGCGCTTCGGCGCGGGAGAGCAATATCGTGTCGGCGTTTTCGATCTGATCCGCAAAAAACTCGCCGAAATTGTCAAGATATGACCGGCAGCGCACGGCGTCAACCACCGTAAACTTATGCCTGAGTCTCGCGACGGCAAGAAGGCCCTCGTCCTCGCAGGCCGCCGCTATATCCGACAGCTTGCCCACGCCGGACGGCTCTATAATGAGCCTTCCGGGCTCAAAGCGCGCGATCAGCGTTTTCAATGTCCGGATCAAGTCGCCGGAGAGCGTGCAGCAGATACAGCCGGCGCTGATTTCGGCCACTTCCGTGCCGGTCGTCCTAAGCAGCGCGGCATCTATGCCTACATCGCCGAAGTCGTTTTCAAGCACGACTGTCTTTCCGCCCCGAGACGCCGTCTCTTTCAACAGCTTTTGAATCAGCGTGGTCTTGCCCGCGCCCAAAAATCCCGATATGATATATATGTCCGTCATTAATAACTTTCCTTAATTGTAACCGTCGCAATCGCCGCAGTACCCGTATACTTCCAAGTTATGCCCCGTGACGCGAAAAGCTCCGTCCGCAAGCTCGGGAATAAAACGCTCCATGGGACAATTGTCCATAGATATGATCTTCCTGCAGCCCACGCAGACGGCATAATGCCGGTGGCCGGAACGGTTCAGCTCATACACGGCCATGTCGCCCGTCATTATGGCGAGTCTTTGCACAATACCTTTATTGACAAAAGTTTCCAGTATTCGGTACACGGTGGACAGCCACACGCCATCCCCGTCCGATTCGGTTCGCGCGCGTATATCCACCGCGCTCAAAGGGCCGTCGGCCCGTTCAAGCACCGAAAGGACGGCTTCTCGCTGCTTTGTTCTCTTTATTCCCGGCGGCCAGCCGTTCCGATGTTCGGTCACGCCGTTCACCCCCATCCGTCATTCCACCGGCTGCCTTGAGCCGGTGGAATCATAATACGTCGCGCGCGTCACGCCCCGTTTCCTATCGCGGCAAGGCTCGCCGCGATCTTCTTCGCGAGCAGGATCAGAAGAAAGCATAAAACGCCGGTAAGCACTATCGTGCCTCCGGGCTTCAGCCGCGCGTAATACGACAAGAACAGCCCGATGACTGTAAACGCTACGGCGAATGCTATCGAAAAAAGCACGGTCTGCTTGTAGCTCTTCCCGAACTGCATGGCGCAGGCCGTCGGTACGACCATCATCGCGGAAACGATCAGCGCGCCCACCGTCCTCGAGGCGACGGCTACCGTGACTGCGGTCAAAACGGTAAAAATAAAATTGACGCTTCGCACGGGAACTCCCGCGATCCGCGCGGCCCGTTCATCAAGCGCTACATAGAACAATTCCTTATACAGCAAAACAAACGCCGCCATAACGGCGAAGCTCACGCATACCACAAGAATCATCTCGAAATCGCTGATCGCGACTATGCTGCCGAACAGAAAGCTGTTGAAATTCGCGGCATTTTTTACAAGGCCCGACAATACGCCGGCCAATCCGATACTCGCCGACATGACTATGGCGATGGACATTTCGGAATACTTTGGCAGCTTCTTGCGAATTCCCTCTATGCCAAGAGCGGCGATAATACAGGCCGCGCCCGCGCCGACTATCGGGTTTATACCCATGATAAGCCCCGCAGCCACGCCCGCAAGCGACGAATGGGACAGCGCGTCGCCTATCATGGAAAGGCGCTTGAGCACGATGATGATTCCTATGCACGGAATGATGACGGCCAAGAGCAAGCCTACCGCAAAAGCCCGCCGCATGAAATCGTATTCAAAAATCGCCATTGTGTGTCCTTTATAAGGGCAGCTGCCTTTACTTTGTGACAGTTCATTACGGCCGCGCCGGATGCTTGTGCCTGTGCGAGAGCTCTTCCTCAAGCTGCGATCTGTCAAGTTCGACCATGGAGCCGTATTCCAGACACAGTATTCTCGAAACATATTCCGACGCGCGCGCTATGTCGTGCGTAACCATCGCTATTGTAAGGCCGTCTTCGCGATTCAGCCGCGATAACAGCGCGAGCAAAGACGCGACCGTCTCCGCGTCCACGCCGTTCGTCGGTTCGTCAAGCAGCAGCAGTTCCGGTTCGCTCACAAGCACGCGCGCCAAGAGCACGCGCTGCCGCTGCCCGCCCGACAGGCTTCCGAGCATACGCCCCGCGTAGGCGGACATACCGACGCGATACAGGGCTTCCCTCGCCTTTTCCCTGTGAACTCTCTTCGTAAAGCGCATAAAACCTATGCGTGAAAAGAGATTGGCCGTCACGATTTCTTCGGCCGTGGCGGGAAAATTCGCGCCTGAGGCAAGTCCGTTCTGCGCCAGATAACCGACCTTATGCCATTCGTCAAAATGCTGAGCGTCCTTACCGAACAACAGGACGCCGCCCGAGGCCGGAACGAGCTCGCCCAATATCAGGCGCAGGAGCGTACTTTTGCCGGAACCGTTCGCGCCGAGCACAGCCGCGAAATCTCCCCTGCGCAATGAAAAGCCTATATGTGAGAAAACAGGCTCGTCGCCGTATTGAAAACTCAGATTGTCCGCCCTGACCGCGTCGGGCAATCGGATTGCGTCGGGCATACACGTCTCCTGCTTTCGGCGCCGCGCTATCTCAGCGCGATCTTCAAGGATTCCAGATTCCGTCGCATTGCGGAGAAATAATCGCCGTCTTCCGCCGCGTCCCCGTCGCCCGGTCCTTCTATCGGGTTCAGCACGTCCGTTTCGGCGCCTATGGCGTCCGCGACGGTTTCGGCCACCTTTGGGCTGACCAATTCTTCAAAGAAGATGACCTTTATGTCACGATCCCGCGCAAAATCTATGATTTCCGCCATTTTGGCGGGGTCGGGTTCCGAATCGGGCGACAATCCCTCTATGGGAACCTGGTTGAGCCCGTAGGCCGCGCACAGATAACCAAAGGCTTCATGCGCGACAATGATATCCCTGTTCGAGAAATCGGCAAGCGCGTCGCGAAATTCAGTGTCAAGAGCGTCAAGCGCGTCCGCGTATTCCGCGTAATTGGCTTCATAATAATCCGCGTTACCGGGGTCGGCCGAAACGAAGGCGTTCTTTATATTCTCCATCTCGCGTTTCGCGTACATGGGATCGAGCCAAACGTGCGGGTCAAATTCGGCGCCTTCTTCCTCTTCCGACTCTTCCTCGTCCCCGTGCTCGTCGTGTCCTTCCAAGAGCTCAATACCGGCGGAGGCGCAGACGACGGTCAATGCTTCGTTTTGCAATGTATCGAGCACTTCCAAGGCCCAATGTTCCATGCCCGCGCCGTTATATACAAAGACGTCGGCGTTTTCGAGCGCGACGATATCCGAAGCGGCGGGCTCCCAGTCGTGCGGCTCCGTGCCGGCCGGAACCATATTTACGACGCTCGCCTTATCACCGCCTATTTTCACGGCGAAATCGTACATAGGATAAAATGACGCGCAGACGGAAAGCCTTCCTTCTTGTGTCTCATTCCCGCCGGCATCCGGCGATTGCGGCGCGCCGCAGCCCGCAAGCAGGAAAATCATCATACATCCGATTGAAAGTATACACCAAATCTTCTTCATTTTCAATTAGTCCTCCCGATTTTTTTGTGAATGATTCCCGTTTGTCAAGATAAATGCAAATGATTCGCATTTGCATTTATTATACGGCAGGCCGGCACGAACGTCAATATATGTTTTCAAGAAAAAAATTTGCTGTTGCATTCCTCGCGTCGACCGGTGTATAATATCGCCATGAGAGGGCTTGCCGCTTTTGGTCGGGCGACATGCTCCCAAGAAAATTCTTGCGAAACATAAGCCGCCACAGCTCAATAAGCTTGGCGGCTTATGCTATTTATTCCTGCTTTTCAGCAGCGTTATAACATCAATGGCTGCACTTACCGCTTGCAATATCAAGCCAAGCAAGTCCGTTACATTCATTGGCCCCATCTCCTCTCGAAGCGTGGAGCAAGTCGCCGTAACCGGCAGGCCCCCTCATACCGACATCATAAACCGCAGCCTTGGTATGCAGGGGCAATCTTTTTCTTGTCTGTTATGATAGCATGTCGCAAGCCGGCTGTCAATACAGTATTTTCTTGTTATTCTATATTTTTCTTGCTATGTGCCAATGACGCCGGCCTGCGGGAATTTCGGTTAAATTTCCGTGTTTTTGTTGTTTTTTGACCTTTCCTGTGATAATATTACAATACATATTTCGTTTGGAATTGTTTGCGTAAACAACAAACGCACACAGGGGGTC
>JAISBV010000071.1 GCA_031266025.1 Eubacteriales Family XIII. Incertae Sedis bacterium | reverse complement strand
GTCCGCCGCAAAACCGAACCGGAGGAAAACAAGCCTTACGAACTCGGTTGGAGGGAAAAAGATGAGAAAAGAGTTGGAACCGGATATGGAGACCGCTGAAAAATTGTACAAAGAAGTATTAAAATTAATTGAAGAATATACAGATTTTTATGATGAAAACGGCGATGATGAGGATATCGAATATAAAAAATCGGAGGCCAAATTAAAGGAAATGACCGGAAAAGATATTTCTCAATATAATCTGTTTGAATATTGGGAGGAAGAGGGCCCGGAAATTTTATCGTTTAAAATCAGCTTACCCGAACCAAAAGTCATTGAAAATATAACAAAAGAGGAATTGACGGAAATAATTACAACGCTAAAAGACAGAGATTTTGAAAATATAATCGGAAATGATTTTGTGGAAGAATATAAATATTATTTGGATGAGTACTATCATAAATTGTTAAAAGTAAATTTCAAAAATTACAGGTATGAATATTTTAACAGACAAAAAGGAAAAGACGGAAAATATTTTGAATACAGTGCGAAAGAGATAATGAGTAAAATAGTCGGATAGCAATAAGGGTGTAGGGCAACGCATAACAGGTATGTTTACGCTTCGCCGCCGATTGCCAAAAGGATTTTTTATGTATAAAAAAACAACAGATGAAAATTATGACTATGTAAAAAATATTGCGGATAAATTATTGGATATGACATACAACAATGATAATTGGGAATATGTTCAGGATGAATGCCTAAAATATCTTGATGATGAAAATTATGATATAGTTCAATTGGCAATAATTTGCTTGGGTCATATCGCAACATTCCATAACAATATAGATAAAAAAAAAGTTTTACCGATATTAAACATAAAAATACAGGATAAAGAATTAACCGGAGTTGTTGAAGATGCCTTGGATGATATTAGAATGTTTGTAAATTAAAAAGGAGCGGCCATGAATTTTACGATGAACGACCCGATGCCGCCGTTATGGCTTATGTATCCTTATATTTCCCGGTACAATAGGGTGAATTGGGAGAGAATACTGAAGAAATATGAATATCGATAAATTTTATGCAATTGCGGCGGATGAATTGAATAATCCGACATGGGGCTGTTCAAAGCAATTTCTTGAAGTCAATACCATTGAAAAGGCCGGCGAAAAATATATTTATGATCGGTTCCGGGTATGCGATAATGAAATTTCTTTTTATTTTAAGGTGCTCGATGAAGAGTATTATTTTTCAATTTCAATAGATATGAATAAATCGGATATAGTAAGCGTCGCCGCAATTAACGGCAATAAGTGTTACTTAACGGCGACATCGGATGAATTGTCTCTGAGCGAGCTCGCAAAGATAACAAAGTTAAAATATACCGCCGGATGGTCGAAAGGAGATGTAAGGAAAAACGGAAGCATATACGATTTCAGCAGGATAAATTTTGAGTTTTACGACAAAACCTCTTATGAATCAGAAGAAATATTGCCGTTGGTTTTAGACGAACTTGAAAAAGACAGAGAGGGCGTTATCGAGCTTAGCCAAAAAGCATATGCGTATATAGCTGTTTGTAAATATCAATATGTAAGCGCCAATGCCGGGATATCCGTGGATGAGGCAATAATCAAAAGGTTAAACAACCTCAATTTGGGCATAGATATTGATATGTATATTGTTGGGCCTGAATTTAAATTCGGCTCCGACTAATATAGAGCGCCGGACGCTTTTTTTTCGCCCGTCTGTCGCATATCCGTTCCCATTGCGTCGCTTATGCTCTCGCCGTAAGGCGGGCGCAGGACGCCGCGCTCGGTCACCACGCCCGTGATCAGAGCACAATCCGTAACGTCGAACGCGGGATTGTATACGTTCACGCCCGCGGGCGCCATGCGTCCGGTATACCACAATTCCGTGACTTCCTCGGGAGGGCGCTGCTCTATGGGTATGCCGTCGCCGGTAGCGCAATGTATATCTATTGTCGAGGTCGGCGCGCAGACGTAGAACGGAATGCCGTAGTGCTTTGCCAGAATCGCCACCCCCGACGTGCCTATCTTGTTGCACGCGTCGCCGTTGGCCGCGAGACGGTCGCAGCCCACGAACACCGCTTGCACCCATCCGTTTTTCATGACGCTTGACGCCATATTGTCGCAGATAAGCGTCGTTTCCGCGCCGGATGCGCACAGCTCAAAGGCTGTGAGACGCGCGCCCTGAAGCAGGGGTCTTGTTTCATCGACGAATACCCTGAAGCGGTAGCCCCTTTCGACGCCAAGGTGTATGGGCGCGAGGGCTGTGCCGTATTTGGACGCCGCCAGATAGCCCGCGTTGCAGTGCGTCAGTATGCCGTCGCCGTCGCGCAGCAGGGCGAGCCCGTGTTCGCCTATGGATCGGCAGGCCGCCGCGTCTTCCTCCAAGATCAGACCGGTCTCATCGCGAAGAGCTTCCTTGATATGCGCCGTCGGCGCGCCCTTTTGCGCCTTTACGACGTCCTCCATTCGGTCTAACGCCCGAAACAGGTTTACGGCCGTGGGGCGCGAGCCGGCCAGATAATCTTTCGCGTTTTTGAATCGCTCATAAAACTCATCGTAATCGTCCGTTTGGACGGACTTTGCCGCAAGATACACGCCTATGGCCGCCGCCACGCCTATGGCGGGCGCGCCGCGTACACGCAGGGAGCGTATGGCTTCGAATATCTGATCCTGACGCGTCAGGTTCAGATAGACGACGTCGTTGGGCAAGAGTGTCTGATCGAGGATCACAAGGGCGCCGTTATCGTCGTCCAAGGCCACGGTTTCGTATCGAACGGATTTTGTCATGTCCGGTTCCTTCTTCGTTATATATTACCCATATATACATGCGCAAGCTCACGGCACGCGATTTTCGCCAGACGCTTGAGCGTTTCTATGGGCGTCGGCGGTCTGTCCCGCATCCTGTGCTTCGGAAAAAAACGCGTCAGATGCAGCGGAATTTCACGCGATATCGCCGCGAGCCACCGGGACAGAGCCTCTGTCTCGCCGTCGCCGTCGTTCTCGCCCGGTATGATCAGCGTCGTCACTTCGATGTGGCAGCTTTCGGCGCACAGCGCGACGTTTTGTTTGACCGTTTCCAAGTCGCCGCCCATTCGTTCATAAAAGGAATGTGTGAACGCCTTCACGTCCACATTTATCGCGTCGATAAAGGGCAGCAGTCGAATAAGCGGTTCGCGGCATATCATACCGTTGCTGACAAGTACGACTTTCATGTTTCGCTCGCGCAGCAGGGGCGCGGCATCCAACAGGTATTCTGCGCCTATAAGGGGCTCGTTGTACGTGAACGCAAGGCCGAGATTGCCGGGTACGGACGCCGCCGTCTCAGTCAGTCTCTTAGGGGAAATAAATTCTGTCTTGGGTTTTGCCTGTGAGATCGAGCTGTTTTGGCAGAAGTCACAGCGCATATTACAACCGTAGCCGCCCATGGAAAGGATTTGCCGTCCGGGATTGAAGTGATACAACGGTTTCTTTTCTATCGGATCGAGCGCCAAAGACGTCGCCATCCCGTAGCTCTCCGCGAACAGCGCGCCGCCGATATTGCGCCGCGCGCCGCACAGCCCGCTTTGTCCGTCTTTGATCAGGCAGCGGTGGGGACACAGATTGCAGCGCGCGCACCCGTTTTCTTTTTCATAAAATCGCGCGCCCGGCATATCCGTCATGTGTGCCGCACCACCTCAAAGCGTTCGAGCGTATACGGCTCGTTCTCGCGTATGCCGCCTTTTTGACGCGCGATGGATATCTGCGCGTCTGCGGTATCCACGCCGTCAAGGTTCGGCAGGAGCAGTCCTCGCCTGTTTCCGCGCGTCACTATCACGCCGTAGCGGAGTACGTCAAGCTCATCCTTGCTCTTTATGGCGACGGGCGGTGAAAGCACGTCCACGCTGTAGCTGAGGGAATCCAATTCTTCGGGCTCTATGGGATCAAAGCGCGGGTCGCGCGCCGCTGCGGAAACGCTGTTTGAGAGTATTTCGAGCGCGATATTCGATCTCGTCGGTTCCGTCGTTCCTATGCAACCGCGCAGATTGCCGTCTTTCTTAATGGATACGAATACGCCGGCCCTGCGCGAAAGCATCTCACGCGCCGTATCCGCCGGCAATTCGATGGATTTGCCCGTGCGGACATAGTGTTCAACATTGCGTCTTGCCAAACGCACGAACGAGTCCTCACTGCCGCGCAGTTTTTCCGTTTTGGCTTTCTTGTCCGACAGTATCAGCGGCAGCAGGCTGTCCGCGTCGCCGTCGCCCGTGAACGCGGCCGTGAGATAACCCACGCCGAACGGCCCTTCATAGGCAAGGACGCGGCTTTTTACGCGAAGTCCGTCCATGGCGCCGGCCAGTATGACGAGACTGCGAAACCCGCATTCGGCCGCCCTTTCGCAGAGAGAGGGGTCGACGGACATGAGCTTGCGAAAATCCGCGTCCTCCGCGCATTGCCGCACAAACGCGTCGTGTTCGGGCCCTTCCTTGGCAAAGCCGTAAGGGCCGTCTTCTTTCAGCTTGTGTGACATGTCGCCGCTTGCCACAAGCACGACCTTGCGCGAAAGCGATAGAGCGGCTCTGCTGACGCACATGCCGAAGCGGTAATGATCGGTAAGCGGCAGACCTGACAAAGAAACACGGACGATCCTTTTCGATTTGAAGAAATACAGAGGCGCCGTAACGCCGTGATCCAAGGAAGGATCACGTTCGCCGAGCGATCCCGCCGGTATGCCGTCTTCCTCCGCGCATTCCGCAATGCGCGCGGCGAGCTCGGCGTCATAATCGACGGAGAATTTTATATGACCCGCGCGGAACGCGCTGAGGTCTCCCGACGCCGACTTGCCGGGCGATATATGTATATAATCGCTGTACATGATGCTGTGAGGGGAGATGATTATCACCGTTTCGGGCGATAGGGCGGCCGTCTCGGCCGCAATCAGCTCATAAGCGCGCCGCGTATCCGGGATCTCGTCACCCGCGCCCACGCCGGGGATAATCAGCGGGGGATGAGGTACGAGGTATGCTGTCAGCATGGCTTCCTCCTTTGATTTTGTCAATGACACAGCGGTACAAAACCGCCGCTGAAACTGTCGTCGCCAAGCGCGAGGGCAATTCCCGTAAACGCCGCAATTGCAATGACGACAAAAACGCTTATCGCTATTTGTTTCTTGGAAATCATAACCGCCTCCTCTGTGCGCTGTCCGAAAATAACCTGTATATTTTCCTGCCTTTTATAATTCGGCCTCCGTAACGTCAATGTTCCCCCGGATCATACCCATCCAACAGCTGTACCTCACATTTCCGGCTGTTGCGGGCGTAAATTCAATAATATTCTCGCCGGTTTTGAAAGAATATTCGATCCCGTATTCCCGGATTAACATCCGACCGTTGCAGCCGTTGATACTCCCTTTTGGCGCGTCGATAACCCATTTTACGGGTGTTCCCGCTTGAACTGTGATATTCGGATAGCGGCCGGGGGACAACGTACTGTTAACAGTTTGCATATTATTTGTAATTTGGATATTATTGTCGGCGGCGGATTCTCCGATATCCGCGATCATCCCCGCTCCCAATAGGTTCCGCGATGTCAGCGCAAAAATCGCGACGCACAGAGCGGCAACGGTTGAAGCGGTTCTGTGGGAAGGCTTCCTGAAAGGAAGGCTCGATATCACGCCGATCACGCCGAGCGCGAGAATGACAGGCAGCAGAATATCCGGCGGTAAAAATCCCGACAGGCTTCCTCCTTGTGAAAGCATCGCCAATCCCAACACCGCGACCAACACCGCGCCGACGCTCATCACTTTTCGCGCAAATTTCTTGCCAAGCGCGGAAACGACAGAGCCAAGGCCGAGCATCAGCGGCGTCGTTCCCAAACTGAACAGGAACATGGAGAGAGCGCCGGCAAACGGATTTCCCGATGCCAACGCCACAATCTGTATGGATTGCAGAGGGCCGCAGGGCATTAACCCATTGAGCAGTCCGATAAACAACGGGCTTTTGTTTCTTGTGTCCGTCGCGCCGACCTTGCGTCCGAATATTTTCGGCATCCTCGGATTCAGTTTGCGCAACTGCGGGAAGAGCTCAAGCATATTGATCCCAACGACGACCATGAACACGCCGGCGATCAGCTTGAAGATTCCTTGCATCATTGCCGGCAGTCCCGCGTCCGAACCGCCGCCGAAAAGCAAGCCGGCGAGGCCCAGAATGAAGCCGACGGCGGTGTAAGAGATCACGCGTCCCAAGTTGTACAGCAGCGCCGGTATGAACGCGGCAAATCGGCCTTTTTTTTCGATGAGCGTCTCGCCGCGCGGAATACATTGGGAGAGGTTGATGCCGCCGCACATCGCAATACAGTGAACAGAGGCGATCAGTCCGACGACGAACATCATCCCGTAGCCCATTCCGACGCCGCCCAATTGGCTCGGAACCAACAGATTCAGAATCCCGAACTGTTGCAAAAGCACATACAGGGAAATGATTATGACCAAAGTCGCGGCTGCGCGGCCGGCGTTCGGTTTTTGCCGCGCATTTTCCGGCGGAACCCGATAATCCAAATTTTCAATAACGGCGATGATATTTTTCAATGAAATAATGTCTGTATCGTAAGTCACCGCGGCGGTTCCCTTGCTGTAGCTTACCTCCGCCCTTTTCACGCCGGCGGCGCCACGCAGTTTTCGTTCGATTTTATTCCGGCAGCTTACGCAGGTCATCCCGTCGATGCATAAGTGCGCGGTCTTTACACCGGATTCCATAAGACAGCAGCCTCCTCCCGTTTTCCGAATTCCGGTTTACCGGAACGATGTGTAGAAGTTGTGAAGAGGAAATACTTTCTGCGGAAAAATTTCGTTTTCCTTGACAAATACGACGGATCGCTGTCTTTATATTATAACGCATAAGCAGAAAAATTTCGAGTGCAGAAATTTTTCTTATAAAAAGGACGGGGTAATATCTCCCCGCCCCTTTCATACAGCGATTCGCTGCTGCCGGAACACACAGTCTTGACGAGTCTCTTCCCTGTAGCGATCCACAATCTCCGTGAAGCGCCCCGAAGCCGGATGAAAGACGTCCACAAGCACCGGATCGAAGTGGACGCCCCGCCCCGCCTCAATGATGTCTTCGGCTTCCGCCGGGGTGAACGCCTTCTTGTACGGGCGTTCTGAAATCAGCGCGTCATACACGTCGGCTACGGCCATAAGCCGGCCTTCGAGCGGAATACTCTTGCCGCTCAGACCAAACGGATAGCCTGAACCGTCCCATTTTTCATGATGCGTGCCGGCAATGATCTTCGCGTGATGCAAAAACTCATGCTCCGCTGTAGTCGCTTCAATCCGCTCTATGGCGTCCACCCCGATGAGAACATGCGTCTTCATCTTTTCAAATTCCTCGTCCGTCAACTTGCCCGGCTTGTTCAAAATGGTATCGCTGATGGCAATTTTGCCCACATCATGCAGCTGCGCCGAGCTGACCACGAAATCCATATCCCATCCCGCGACCTCTTTGGTGTACACATTTTCCTTCACCAACTGCTCTATGAGAAATTGCAGATACTTCTGGGTGCGAAACACGTGCCCGCCCGTGACGCTGTCCCTGAACTCCACCAATTCCGCCACGATATTCAGCACCGCGTTCTGCAAGCCGGTCACCTGTTTGGTCTTTTGCAGCACCGTCGTCTGCAAGTCGTCATTATTGCGTTTCAGCGCCTTTTTCTGTGAGGCAATCAAAAGCTGAGTTTCAAGCCGTTTAAGTAAAAGCGGCGCCGAAAACGGCTTGGACACGTAATCGACCGCGCCAAGGTTAAGTCCCTCAAGTTCACTGCCTTCATCCCTCTTTGCCGTAAGAAAGATCACCGGTATGTCGGCAAAGTCCTCGACGTCTTTCAGTCTTCTGATCGTCTCGTATCCGTCCATATCCGGCATTTCGATATCGAGAAGAATCAAGTCGGGTATAAACCGTTCGAGACACTCGAACAGCTTTTCCGCCGAAAGAACGGGATAAACCTCATGGAATGTCTTCAGCATGTTTTTGCCCACGGACAAATTAGCCATATTATCGTCTACCAGTATAATCTTGCTGCGCCCGGTTGTCATATATATCACCCCTTTCAATAATCACTATCCAATAATCCTTTGTTTTGCCGGTCTGCGGTTTGACGCGCCGCCGTTACGCCGCCGTGCCGGGCAGTCTTTCCAAAATCTCCGCGAACTCCATCAGGTTGACCCGCTCCCTCAGCCATGCCGTCAATTCTCCGCGTCTCTCATAGTCAAAGCGCTCAAGCTCCTCCATGACCGCGTCAATGCCGTCCATATCATAAGTCTCACAGCATACCCTCAGCTTATGAAGCAGCGCCGCGTCCGGCTCGGCCTTTTTGGGCTTACGCGTATCCCGGTCGATGCCGTCTATCGCTCCGCGCAGTTTCTCAAGCAGCGTTTCCGCAACCCGGATAAAATCGGCGTTATGCGCCCGGATGAAAGCCATATCTCCCGCTTTGGCCGCATGCTCCAATGCCTCCGCCATATCTCCCGCGGATTCGGCGCAAATCCCGCGGCTGCTGCCCTTGATCCCGTGTACTGTCACCGTGTAGGCTATCAGTTGATCCCTGCTGCTCGGCACACGCCGAATCCGATCCAAAAGCGGCGCCGTGTTTTCGGCATAAGAGCGCAGCACCTGCAGATACGCGTCCACGTCGCCCCCAAACCGACTGAGACATTTTTCCGCGTCAACTCCGTCAATATTCAGCCCGCCGGCGGCCGTGTCCGTGAGCTCGCGTACGGCGCCCGTCTCTTCCCCGAGTCCGTATTCCTTTTCAAGAGCTTTGTTCCTCACCCACTGCCTGAGAGCCGCGTCCAATTGTACAATATCTATAGGCTTGGAAATAAAGGCTTGGAAGCCATTTTCGAGGAATATCTTTTCGTTGCCGATGATCGCGTTGGCGGTCAGGGCGATGATAGGAATATTCTTGGCGTATTCCGTTCCGATCTCCTCACGTATGACGCGCGTCGCCTCGATCCCGTCTGTCTCCGGCATCATATGATCCATGAATATCGCGTTGTAAATGACCTTTGATTCCCGTATCCGGTCTATAGCCTGCCCGCCGCCGGTCACACAGTCTATTTGCATATCGTAAGGCTTCATCATGCCCTTAGCCACATCCAAGTTTGTCTGAACGTCGTCCACCACCAATACCCTCGCGTAAGGCATCTTTATGCGCGCCAGCTTCGCGTTGTTGCTGCGCTTGTTGTCGCAATAATGAAAACGCTTCAAATTTTTCGCCACCTCTTCACCGATGGGCGCGTCCGTGACAAAACCCTGCCGTATACGGGCCGTGAATACGCTCCCTTTTCCGAATTCGCTTTCTGCGGTGATCGCGCCGTCCATCATCTCCGCCATCATTTTCGTAATAGAAAGGCCGAGCCCTGTTCCTTCGATACTGCGGTTGGATTTGGTGTCCACCTGATTGTACTCGGAAAACAGCTTCTTCAAATCCTCCGGCCGTATTCCTATGCCCGTATCCGTCACACGTGCAGTGAGCCACACGCTGTCCCCTTCTCTTTCACAGGCGATAAACCAGCCAACGTTGCCTTCTTTGGTGTATTTCATGGCGTTGCTGATCAGATTATTGCAAATCTGTTTGACCCTGAGTTCATCCCCGAACAATCTGCAGGGCAGCGTTTCGTCGATATGCAGTTCGAACTTTATCGGCTTGTCCGATATGCGCATGATGTTAAGCGTAACCGTGTCGTTAATTAAGCTCGGCAAGTCATAGTCCACCGGCATCAGCTCAAATTTTCCGGATTCGATCTTGGAAATATCAAGGATATCGTTGACAATGTTGAGAAGCGTCATTCCGGCAGTGTGAATTTTTCCCAGATTATCGCCGATCTCCTCCTGTTTTGTATCCTCGGCGTCAAGCATCAGTTCCGAGAGTCCCACAACAGCGTTCAGCGGCGTGCGCATTTCGTGACTCATGTTGGCAAGAAACCGGCTTTTCGCCTCCGAGGCGCTCCGAGCGATCTCGTTCAGTTCGGCAAGATGGGCGTTTTGCTCCTCAATCCGGCGGAACGGCCACGCAAGCCTGTCGGATGCAACGACCGCGATCAAAATTCCGACCATAAGAAAAATAATCGCCGCGAACGTCAAACCCTCCTGTACGTGCGCAGCGGGGCTTTCTGAAAGAGGCGCCGCCACGGCGAGAATCCAGCCCACCTTTGATCCCGTGATAGGCGTATACACGCACAGCTGCTCCGACTCTTGATAAACATAACTGCCAACGCCGCGGCCGCCGCCGATCATACGTTCGTAAAATTCCCCCGGCCCTTTCATGCCGGGATCGGTCTTTGCCATTTCGATAAAATTGCTGCGCTGCTCGACCATATCTTCGCGATAATTGGCAATCACGGTTCCTTCCGCGTCGAATACGAAAATATTGCCCGTTTCCCAGACCTTGAAATCCCGCAAAAGATCGCTGAACATCTGCCCCGGAACCGTCACTGCAAGGACACGGTCTCCCAATATCGGAACGCAAACGCAGAACACCGTCTTCCAAGTCGTGCGATCCAAATACGTGGTCGAAATGATACTCTCACCGGCGAAAGCCTTTTGTACATATTCGCCGTCCAACAGCGTCGTCGTCGATGTGAGGGAATTCCCGTAAGAGTCCACGACGCCTTTTCGGTCAAAAACCGTCAGCCCCAAAAAGTTCTCATAAGCGCTTGTCTGCACTATCAGCTCTTGGCGCAGCGCTTTGCCGTTCAAGCCCTGTAAATGATGCGCCGCAGCGGAAGCGTTTACCTTCACCAAATTGATTTGGCCGGTAATCAGTTTGTCCGCGATGTCGGCGACGACGGTCATGTCGCTTTCCACCGTCTCCAGAAGGCTGTCCTGCGTGAAAAACATGCCCATCCCCATATTGGCGGCCGTGATCACAACCACAACGGACACGATAACAAGAAATACTTTGACGCGTATTGACATAATCACCCCTCCTTTTAGTCGGTCGTTTTCGCCCGCCGCTTGCCCGGCCGGCTGTTTGACCGGCTGCTTACCTGCGGCCGGCATATTGTAAATTTTTTTCTTGCCATCATAATACCGGCTTATAAGGTCACGTATTAGATACGCATTCCAATAAACGGAATCACGGAATCCGCCGTAACGCCCGTTTGGCGGATCACATTTTCAATCCCGGCTACGGCGCCGGAAAATCACAAAATACACCCCGGATATATTGCTTTTTTGTATGAATAAGGGTATAATGTATTAGTTCACTAATAGCTGTTTCCCGATGTACTTTAAAGGTTACTGCTCAAATGTTTAATCGAAACTGCTCAAGCGACCGAAGATTTTTTTCGAAGATTGGTTTCAAAACGGCAAAATTATGAACACCCGTATTTACCACAGCGGTCTGCCCATCACCCAAGAAAACCGCGTCTATTTGGAGCGTCCCCGTGTCCACGGGCTGCTCGAAGACGCCGTACGCAGCCCTCTCGTCGCTGTTTCCGCCGGCGCGGGCTACGGCAAGACGCAGGCGGTTCATTCGTTTCTGAGACAATACGACGCCGTGACCACGTGGATACAATTGTCCGAACGCGACAATTTGGGCGCGCGATTTTGGGAAAATTTCGCGCGAACCATAATGCTGTACAATAAGCATTTCGCGGAACGGCTTTTGGAAGCGGGCTTCCCCGAGACGGAAGATCAATTTATGAATTATCTTTCGATTCCGGAGGACGAAATTCCGTTCAACGAAAAAAACGTATTTGTATTCGATGATTTTCATTTATTGGAAAATAAATCCGTTCTGCGCTTTATCAGCCGCTCCATACGCATGTCTTTCCCAAATTTGACGATGATTTTGATCTCGCGGACGGAACCTGACGTAAATATTGTCGGTATGCTGTCCAAAGGTCTTGCGGTCAGCGTCAGCGAGGAGGATCTGCGCTTTACCGAAGAAGAAACGGCGCGGTATTTTCAATTGTTGGGCGTTCCTATGACATCCCGAGGACTCTCGAATATTTATAATGACACCGCCGGATGGGCGTTTGCCATAAGCTTGGTCGGCCTGTCCCTGAAAAAAGCGCCTTCACGGGAACGGGAAGCGCGCGCCGCGATGAAGCTTAATATCTTCAAAATGATAGAAGACGACGTCTTTCTGGCGGTTTCGGAAGGGCTGAGATATTTTTTGATCCGCCTGTCGCTGATAGACCATCTTTCTGCGGACTTGATCCTTATTTTGGCCGAAGATAAAGATCTTGTGGACGAAATGAAAAAAATCAGCTCGTTTATCCGCTATGACATCTATACGCAAGCCTACCTGATCCATCATTTATTCCTTGATTACCTGCGGCAAAAGCAGGACGTCCTCACGGAAGAGGACAAACGCGATACTTATCTGAAAGCGGCGCGCTGGTGCGACGCGAACGATTATAAAATAGACGCGATCTCTTACTATGGAAAGGCCGGGGAATATGAATCGATCATAGACGTCGTATATCAATTCCCGCTGCAAATCCCAATGGATCCCGCCAAATTCATACTTGACATCTATGACAGCGGGCCCCGGCAGATATTGGAGGGTCTCGTCCGTTACCATATTCAGCATACGCGCCTTCTGCTGAGCTTGGGCCGCTATGCGGAAGCTATCGCGGAGATAAACGAACGCATCAAGAAATATTCCGCCCTGCCCGCTTCCGATTTCAATAACAGGGTTCTTTGCGGCGCCTACGAGGCTCTTGGTTTCGCCGGTTATCTGGATTCTCCCCGCACCGATCGCTACGATTTTGCTCCGGCGCTGGAAAAAGCGGACGAGTACTACAGGCTCAGCCCTTACGCCCAATTCGGCGCCGTATCGAGCGTCAGCGTGGATCCTTGGGCATCCAAGGTAGGCACAACGCGGAGCGGCGCAATGGAAGAATACATATCGGTGCTTGAACGCGCGATCCCGCATGTGGAAAATCTGCTGAACGGATGCATGTCGGGATTGGATGATCTGGCTAAGGGCGAGCTTCAATTTTACAAGGGAAATTTAAAATTAGCCGAAAAATTTATTACGCAGTCGCTGTACAAATCAGAAGCGCGAAAGCAGTACGAGGTGCGCAACCGGGCGCTTTTTTATCTCCTGCGCATCGGCGCGGCGCAGGGTCGCTACGAACGCACCCAAGAAATATTCGAACAATTGGAAGCGCAGCTTGAATTCGCCGAATATTTGCCGCGTTTTACCACATTTGAAATCGTATCCGGCTGGTACTACACGATGATCGGCCAGCATCAAAACGTGGCTGCTTGGATAAAAGGGCATTTTGCCCAAGGCTATCTCGGTTCCTTCAACGCAAGCTTCGGCAACGTGATCAGGGCAAGATATTATTATATCAGCCGCCGTTACGACGAGCTGCTGTCCTTTATCGAGAGCGAGCAAGATATGAGCGCCATATTGTTCGGAAAATTGGAAATGAAGGCCTTGGAGGCCGTCTGCCGGTATCAGGCCAAACAAAAGGACGCGGCGCTGACCGCGCTGAGGGAAGCTTATGACCTGTCGCTGTCCAACGATCTGATCACGCCTTTCATCGAATTGGGCAAGGACATGCGCGCGCTGATCGTTTTGGCCGGGCGCGACAAAGACTGCCCCATACCCAAAGAATGGCTGGAAATGATCGGCCGGAAAGCGGCGATCTACTCCAAACAGTTGGCGATCGTGGCTTCGGAATACAAAAGAGCGAATAACATAAGCGACGACGTACGCTTATCCTCTAAGGAAACGGATATTCTGAACGACTTATATATGGGTGTTTCACGGGCACAGATCGCCGCGAACCGGCACTTGTCGGTCAATACGGTGAAGCTGATGCAGAATTCTGTTTACATAAAGCTTGGCGCGGACAATCCGGCGGATGTGATCCGCATCGCGCTGAGCCGGAATTTAATAGGGAACTTCTCATGAGAACCCGTATATATCATAACGAGCGGATATTTCTGCCCGAAAAAGGCGTGTATTTGGAGCGCCCCCGCGTCAAAAAGCTGCTTGAAAACGCCGTAAAAAGCCCTTATGTCGCCGTAATCGCGGGGTCGGGCTACGGCAAAACACAGGCGGTCTATTCTTTTCTGCGGGAATACGACGCGCCTGCGGCTTGGATACAGCTGTCCGAGCGCGACAATTCCCCCATGCGCTTTTGGGAGAGCTTTTCGCGCACCATGGAGCTTTATAACAAGCGCTTGGCCGCCCGTATGCTCGAATTGGGATTTCCGGAAACGGACGACCGTTTTGCGGAGGTGGCGGCTATTCCGGAAGACGAATTGGCGCCCAACGAAAAACACATTCTGGTATTTGACGACTTTCATCTTATAGAGGACGGGCCTGTGCTCAACTTCATGAAGCGCGCCGCTCACGTGCCCTTCCCGAACATAACGATGATCCTGATTTCACGTACAAATCCTGACATCAACCTGGTCAGTCTGCTGTCGAAGGGATTGCTCGTCCATATCAACGAGGACGAGCTCAGGTTCACGGAAGACGAAACGGCCCTGTATTTCCGACTGCTTGATATTCCGCTGTCCTCTCAGAACGTTTCCGATATTTATAACGATACCGAAGGGTGGGCTTTTGCCTTGAATCTGGCGGGCCTGTCCCTGAAAAAATCCGTCTCGAGACAGCACGGCGCCCGCATCGCCATGAAGTTAAACGTGTTCAGCATGATAGAGAACGAGGTTTTTCTCTCCATATCGGAAGAACTGCGGCGTTTTCTGATCAAACTGTCGCTGATAGACAGGCTTTCCACGGATTTGATCTCCGGTTTGGCCAAGGACGAGACTCTGGTGAGCGAAATGGGAAGAATCAGCGCTTTCGTCCGTTATGATATTTACCTGAACGCATATCATATCCACCACTTGTTTCTTGATTATCTGCGGCAAAAACAAGATGTTCTCACGGAAGAAGAAAAACGCGACGTGTATCTGGACGCCGCGCGTTGGTGCGAAAAAAACGATTACAAAGCGGACGCCGTAACTTATTATCACAAAGCCGGAGAATACGCGGCTATCATAAGGATTGCCTGCGGTTTCCCCATGCAAATCCCATTTGAACAAGTTCGTTTTCTCCTGAGCGTCTATGCCGGCGGCCCCGCGGATTTGCTGGAACAAATCCCGGCCTACCACTACCAGCACTCGCGCCTTCTCATAAGCATCGGCCGCTATGACGAGGCCTCGGCGGAGTTGAAAAACCGTATAAGCAAATACTCGGCCTTGCCCGATTCGGATTTTAACCGTCAAATTCTTTGCGGCGCCTATGTGGAATTGGGCATTATAGGCTACTTGACGCTTCCCGATACCGACCGCTGCGATTTTGATGTTTTGATGAAAAAAGCGGAGGAATACTACAGACCCGGTGTCGGCGCCGAGTATTTAACCTCCACCGGCATCAGTCTGAACGCTTGGGCATCCAAAGTCGGCTCAGCGCGAAAAGGCGCTATGGAAGAATACATAGAGACTCTGACCCTGGCGATCCCGCATGTGTCACGGATACTGGACGGCTGCATGTCCGGACTGGACGATCTGGCGCAGGGAGAGCTTCAGTTTTACAAAGGCAATCTAAAACAGGCCGCGGAATTTTCAGAGCGGGCGCTGCGCAAAGCGGAAGCGCACAGGCAATACGAAGTACACAATCGCTCGCTGTTCTACCTGATACGCATCGCTGTCGCCCGGGGGGATTTTGAAAAAATCAGGGAATTATTCAAAATATTGGAGTTTCAGTCGGAAAACGACGATTACGCTCTCAGGTTCACGTCTTACGATATCGTCTGCGGTTGGTATTACGCGCTGCTCGGTCAACCGCGCCTGGTTCCCGTCCGGTTCAAAGGGGAATTTTCCCACGAGTCCATCGGAACATTCATAGCGGGCTTCGGCAATTTTGTCAAAACAAAGTTCTATTATGCCGACAAGCGGTATTACGAACTTCTGTCCTTTATCGACAGCGGCCGGGGCACGGATTCAATATTGTTCGGGAAGCTGGAAATGAAGGTTCTTGAAGCCGCCTGCTATTCGAAGATCAAAGACGCCGAAGCGGCGCTGAGTTCCCTGAAAGAGGCTTACGACCTATCCGCGTCAAACGATCTGATCATGCCTTTTATCGGGTTGGGCAAGGACATGCGCACGCTTACCGCCGCGGCTATGAGGGACAAGCGCTGCGATATCCCCCTCGCGTGGCTTCAGATGATCAACCGAAAAGCGGCGACCTACGCGAAGCGTCTGACAGGCGTCGTTTCGGAATACAAAAAGATGAATAACATCAGTGACGACGTGCGTCTGTCAGCCCGTGAGACGGACGTGCTGAATGATTTGTACCACGGTCTTTCGAGGTCTGAGATCGCCGCCGGCCACAATTTATCTATCAACACGGTGAAGATGGTGCTGAACACAATTTACGCGAAACTGAACGCGGACAATATAGCGGACGTCATACGCACAGCGCTGGAGCAGAAATTGATCCCGTGATTTGCAGCTGCTCAAACCCCGCGCGCAGTCTTGATTGAACATTTGAAACCTTTGAATAACCCGTGATTGCCGGATGGGCGGCGCCGGTAAAAAAAATCCCATTTGCCCGGAAAAATGTGCTATAATCATCTCTGAACAATTGACCGGATCTGAATTTGAACAGATACCCGACATTGAAATCGTCGAGTGCCGACCGGAGCGTCCGTATGCTGAAAAAAATTCAAAAGTATTTGCATTCTCATTTCTTTTCACCGGACACCCCTTTGGACGGGCGGATGTTCAATTTCGCCCTGACATTCGGCTTCGTCGGCAGTATTCTCGGTCTCGCCTCGACGGTGGCGCAGGCGTCTTCGGTGTTTGCTATTCTTTCCACCGCTATGCTGCCCGCTATTATCGTTGTTCTGCTGCTGCTGACCAACAAGACGCGAAAATACAGATTGGGCGGTCTGTTGGTTTCGATCGTGTTTTGCGACATAGGCTTTCCTTCCGTCTTTTTTATGAGCGGGGGCGTACGCAGCGGTATGCTCGCCTATATGCTTCTCGGCGTCGTCATAATAACAGTTTTGCTTAACGGAATAGACGTCTTGGTAATGCTTGCGCTTTATATACTGATATGCGCGGCGTGCTTCTTGGCGCAGTACAACGGTTGGCTGACCGTGACGCCCATCGCCACGGAAGAACTGTTCTATACGGATATTACCGTGGCCTTTGTCGTTTCCAGTATTATGATAGGTCTTGTACTGAAATATCAGCAGTACGAATATGAGAGAATGCGCAGGGCGGCCGAAGCCGCTTCCAAATCGAAGAGCGATTTTCTTTCGAATATGAGCCATGAGATGCGTACGCCGATGAACGCCATCATAGGCATGACCGCCATTGCGAAAGGCGCCTCCGGCGCGGGGCGGAAGGACGACTGTCTGAACAAGATAGAAAGCGCTTCCGTACATCTGCTTGGCGTAATCAACGATATATTGGACATGTCGAAGATAGAGGCCAACAAATTCGATATATCTCCGGTTGAATTTGATTTTGAGCGTCTGCTGCAAAAGACGGCGGACGTCATCAATTTCCGAATTGAGGACAAACAGCAGAAATTCACCGTGTCTGTCGACAAGGATATCCCGCGCAATCTGATCGGCGACGATCAGCGCCTGACGCAAGTCATAACAAACCTGCTCTCCAACGCCGTCAAATTCACGCCCGAAAAAGGTTCCGTCCGACTTGACGCCAATCTGATCGACGACGACGGCGATATATGCCGCATATTGATCAAGGTGAGCGATACGGGCATAGGCATATCGAAAGAACAGCAGGACAGATTGTTCAAATCGTTCCAGCAGGCCGAGAGCAGTACGTCCCGCAAGTTCGGCGGAACCGGCCTGGGGCTCGCCATATCCAAGCGCATTGTTGAGCTTATGGACGGTGAAATATGGGTGGAATCGGAACTTGGCAAGGGTTCTTCGTTTATTTTCACGTTCCGCGTCCGCCGCGGCGCCAACGACGACCGCGCGCTCGGCGATTTCGGCGAGCGGGTCTGCGGCGAGACGGCGTCCGAAACGGACGATTTCAGCGCGTATCGGATTCTTTTGGCTGAGGATGTGGAGATTAACCGGGAAATAGTTCTGGCCCTGCTCGAACCGACGGGACTGGCCATCGACTGCGCGGAAAACGGCGCGGCGGCATTGGTGATATTCGGCGCTTCGCCCGATTCTTACGATATGATATTTATGGATGTGCAGATGCCCGAAATGGACGGATACGAAGCTACGCGCCGCATACGCGCGCTCGATACGGCAAGGGCAAAAAGCATACCGATCATAGCTATGACGGCCAATGTATTCCGAGAGGACGTCGAAAAATGCTTGGAGGCGGGCATGAACGATCACCTTGGCAAACCCATCGACTTCGACGAAGTGCTCGGCAAGCTGCGAAGTTATCTCGGCGGCAAAGACGACGCGGCGTCCGCGTTCGGAACGTTAGGCTGAGAGATCACCCGGGGAGGAGAATTTTTTATGTTGGCAACCCGCTACGGTTGTGAGGATTTTTCCGATTTTGATGATTTTGCGCGCAATTTTCATATTGACGCGCCCAAAGATTTTAACTTTGCTTTTGATTGCATAGATGAAATGGCGCGCCGGTCGCCCGATAAGACAGCCATGGTATGGTGCAACGACAGAGGAGATGAGGCCCGTTACAGCTTCGCGCAGCTCTCGGCGTATTCCGACGCGGCGGCGCGCTTTTTCGCCGACGCGGGCATAGGCCGAGGGGACGCGGTACTCCTGATTTTGCGGAGACGCGCGCAGTTCTGGTTCGCTGCGCTCGGGCTTATAAAGCTTGGCGCCGTCTTGATTCCGTCCACGCATTATCTTCTGACGGAGGATATCGTCTATCGCAACAACGCGGCGTCCGTCGCGGCTGTAGTGACGACGGACGACGAAACACTGTGCGCGGCTGTGGAACAATCGCTGCCGCAATCGCCGACGGTGAGGATACGCGCCAAGCTCGGCGCGAAGCGGGAAGGATGGCTGTCGTTCGACGAAGGTCTTGATCGCTTCGCGCAAGGCGAGACGCTGCCGCGCATAACGAGCGGCAAGGATATGATGCTGCTTTACTTCACATCGGGTACTACGGGTATGCCCAAAATGGTTGCGCATAATCACCTGTACCCGCTCGGTCATATAACGACGGCGTATTATTGGCACGCTCTGCGCGAGGACAGTCTGCATCTGACAATGGCGGATACGGGATGGGCCAAAGCCGCGTGGGGCAAGATATTCGGCCAATGGCTCTGCGAAGCCGCCATATTCGTGTATGACCAAGATCATTTGGATCCGCACCGTCTGCTGCGCGCGCTCGCCCGCTACAGGGTCACGTCGTTTTGCGCGCCGCCTACCGTGTACAGGGTTCTGCTGACGGCGAATCTGCCGTCTTATGATTTGAGCGCGCTGAAACAGGTTACTTCCGCAGGGGAACCTCTGACGGGCGATATATTCGACCGGTTCAAACAGGGCACGGGGCTTTCTGTTCGCGAGGCTTACGGGCAAACGGAAACCGTGCCGCTGACCATGACATCTGTTTACACGGAACCGCGCATCGGTTCCGTAGGCAAGTGCAATCCCATCTACGACATTTTGTTTTTGGACGCGGACGGAAACGAGGTTCCGGAGGGCGCCGAGGGCGAGATCTGCATACGCGCCGAACGGGGTTTTGCGGGGCTGTTTATGGGCTATCATCGCGATGACGCGGCGACGGCCCGCGTTTGGCGCGGCGGCGTCTATCATACGGGCGATATGGCTCGGATGGATAGCGACGGGTACGTGTATTTCATCGGGCGGGCGGACGACATCATAAAATCCGCAGGCTATCGCATCGGCCCGTACGAGGTGGAAAGCGTGCTCGAAAGGCACCCCGCCGTTTTGGAGTGCGCCGTCACGGGCGCGCCGCATCCGCTGCGCGGACAGATCGTAAAGGCGAGCATCGTGTTGGCCGAATCCTACACGGCTTCGGACGCGTTGAAGAAGGAGCTCCGAGCCTTTATGAGGGCTTCCGCCGCCGCGTACAAGGTTCCTCGCGAAATAGAGTTTGTGGACGAGCTGCCCAAGACCATCTCCGGCAAGGTGCGGCGCGTCGCCATGCGCGCGGATGAACAGAACGAGAACGAAGAAAATAACAAAAATGGCTGATTTTTTACTTGATATGTTTCGTTCCATGCCCAAAACAGAGTTGCATATGCACCTTGACGGCGCGGTCGAGGTCAAGACCGCCGGTGAGCTTATCGCCGCCGGCGCCGCGCCCCGCGCGGTCAAAGAGACCGGTTTGTCCGCGCCGTTATCGTATGAAACGCTTTACCGCAGACTTGTGGCGGAACGTCCGCTTGCGACGCAGGCGGAGCTGCTCAAATATTATGATCTGCCGATAGCTCTCCTGCAGAGCGAGGAAGCGCTGAAGCGCGTCACGGACGAGTTGCTCAGAGCCAAGGCGGCCGACAATGTGCGCTACTGCGAGATACGCTATGCGCCGCAGCTGCATTGCGTCGAAGGCATGAGCGTCCGCCGGGTTGCGGAGAGCGTGGCCGGCGCCGCGCGCCGCGCTTGCGCGCGTTACAATATTCGCGCGCGTCTCATTGTCGTCGGTATGCGTTCCCATTCTCACGAAAGCAACACGGACATGCTGTACAGCGCGCTTGAAGCGGATACATACGGCATGATAGGCGGCGCCGATTTGGCGGGCCCGGAAGCGGCGGATCCCGATCCCGCGTCACAGAAACCCTTCCTTGATGAAGCGCGGAAGCTTGGTCTCGGCGTGACCTTGCACTGCGGCGAACTGCCGGGCAGCGCGGGAACGATACGGCGCTGCGTTGATCTCATAGCCCCGGATCGCATAGCCCACGGCAGCGGGGCGGCGGACGACGAGGGGCTTTGCCGTCTGCTCTCGGAGCGCGGCATTCAGCTTGACCTATGCCCCACGAGCAATATTCAGGCGGGACTTTATAAGGACTACACGGAATTCCCCGCAGCGGCTTTGCATAAGCGCGGTGTTCCGATCAGTATAAGCACGGATTCCCCTGTGATCTCGGGTCTCAGTCTTAGCGAGGAATACCACAGGATGGCGATACAAGGCCGGCTTTCGGCGGCGGATATATGGAAGATCAATCTGAATTCGTCGGATCGCGCCTTTGCGGACGACTCCGTGAAAACCGCGCTCAAAGAAGAGTTTCTGTCGTGGGCAAAGGACGTGTCCGAGCTTTATTGAACAATAAACGGCGCCCCTCCGTCGTCTGACGGAGGGGCGTCGGTTTGTATGACTATTGGGACTTTGTTCGCTTAAGGCTTTCTTGCTTGTTTACGTACTTTGGGGCTTATACGCCTTATTCGGTCTCGGCGTCTTCGTCGGTCGCGTCGGCATCGTCGGCTTCCGCGTCCTTGCCGGCGGCGTTCGCCGCGGCCGCTACCCAGTCGTACGTCGCTTCAACCATGTCCGTGTAGGCCCAGTGACGCTCGGTCAGGTCTGTGTAGACCTGCGCGTCGGCCGGAACGGCCGATAAGGACAGCTCACGGGTCAGCATATTGTTTATTGCCGTTACGGTTTCGGCTCTCGTAATGGTATTCTGCGGCTTGAACGTGCCGTCAGGATAGCCGTTCAGCCATTCCTTCTCGGCTACGTTGTCTATGAGCGCGAACGCCCAGTAGCTTGCGGGAACGTCGCTGAATCTTTCGGTCATGTCGCTTCCTTCGCTTGCGTCGAATCTCGATATGACAGCCGAGAACTCGGCGCGCGTGATCTGCGCGTTCGGCCTGAAGCTTCCGTCATTATAGCCTTCCAAAATACCCATGCCCGCCAAGTACGCCACGGCCTGTGAATACCACTTGCCCTCTTCGACGTCCGTAAACTCGGATGCGAGGGGATCGTTCTTGTCCGCGTAGCTCAGCAGTCTGAACAGCATGGACGCGACTTCCGCGCGCGTCACGCCGCCGTCCGGCCTGACAGAACCGTCGGGATATCCGTTGATGTACGCGATACGGTCAATGA
>JAISBV010000113.1 GCA_031266025.1 Eubacteriales Family XIII. Incertae Sedis bacterium | reverse complement strand
CTGCGTCAGGATATCCGTCTGGACGGACACGGCGCTTACGCCGGGCTCGAGTTCGAGCCCATCGTCGGGGAGGACGGCGATTGCTACGCGCGCTGCAAGGTCAGGGTGCGTGAAATCTTCCAGTCGATAGATATGATCATAAGGGCTGCGGAAATCATCCCGGACGGCGATATCGCCGTGCCGGTCAAAGGCGCTCCGGCCGGCGAATTTGTGGCCAGAATGGAGCAGCCGCGCGGAGAGGCCTACTATTATTCCATAGGAAACGGCAGCAAATTCCTTGAGCGCATGCGCGTCAGGACGCCCACGAACATGAATATACCCGCGATGGTGAAAACCTTGCAGGGCTGCGACCTCGCGGACGTTCCGATGTTGATCCTCACGATAGACCCGTGTATCAGTTGTACGGAAAGGTAGGGGAGAGAGTAAATGGCTGTATTAAAGATCGGAAAAATGGTCATGGGCAGTCTGTTCAAGAAGCCGGCGACTCTCATGTACCCTGTGATCCCGCGCAAATGGCAGGAGCGTACACGCGGACATATAGATATCGTTATAGATGATTGCATTCTATGCGGCATCTGCGCGAAGAAATGTCCCACGCAGGCCATAACGGTCGCGAAGGACGCAAAATCGTGGACAATACACCGTATGCAGTGCGTACAGTGCAGCTCATGCGTAGAGGCCTGTCCAAAGAAATGCCTTGTGAACAAGAACGAGTATACGACGCCGTCCACGGAGAAGACTGTGGATGTATTCGAGAAGCCCGCCGCCGACGAGTCCGCGGCGCCCGCAGCCGCGATTCCCGAGGGCGGGACGCTCAAATGCGCCGATACCTGCATCTATTGCGGCATCTGCGCGAAAAAATGTCCGCAGGACGCTCTCAAGGTCAGCCGTGCGAAAAAGAACGCCGAAACGGGTGAGCTTGAGGGTGAAAATATCTGGTCGGTGAACCGGGACGAATGCATCCTGTGCGGCATCTGCGTGGAAGCTTGCCCAAAGAAAAGCCTGACGATAGAATAACGGACGGAAAAAAGACAAGCCGATGCATGAGTACCCGATAACGGAACATATAATCAAAATAATCGAGAAGCACGGGAAAGAATCCCGTGCTTCTCGAATAGAAAGCGTCACGCTTGTCGTCGGGGATCGCTCGGGCTTTATTGGCGATTCCGTGCGCATGTATTTCGATATCATAGCCGAAGGAACCCTATGCGAAGGCGCCGAATTGATCATCAAACCGGTGAAATCGCAATTCAAATGCCCTGCTTGCGGCACAGTATTTTACAGAAAACCCATGTCATTCGCCTGTTCCGACTGCGGCGCCGACGGCGCGCCTACGGATACGGGCAAAGAGTTTTATATCGAGTCCATTACAGTAGAGCAGGAGGTGTTGTGATTGCACGACGTTCGTAAAATAGACGTTATGGAGAGCATATATGACGAAAACGACCATATCGCGGCCCACATCAGAGAAGACCTCACGGAGCGGGGCATTTTTGCCGTAAACGTCATGGGGGCGCCCGGCATAGGCAAAACCACGGTGATCCGGGGCATTATAGCCGAATTGCGCGGACTCAAGCCTTATGTTATAGAGGGCGACATTGAATCCGATATAGACGCGCGGGCTCTGCGCGCGCTCGGCGTGAGCGCGTTTCAGATCAATACATTCGGCGCCTGCCACTTGGACGCGCCGCTCGTGCATAACGCGGTCGGCAATATGTCGTTTGACAGCAAAGGCGTGCTTTTCATAGAGAACATAGGCAATCTCGTATGCCCGGCAGAATTTACCGTCGGTGAACACGCATTAATTCTGATTTGCTCCGTGACCGAAGGCAGCGACAAGCCCTACAAATATCCTTTGGCTTTTGAAAAGGCCGATCTGATACTGATGAACAAGGTCGATTTGAAACCGTATACGGATTTTGACGAAGAATTTTTCATGAAAGGGCTGCGCGCTCTGAATAAAGACGCCGCCTTAATAGAGGTTTCGGGCAAAACGGGCGAGGGTTTCGCGGCCGCAGCGGCGTGGATCGCGGAACGGGCCAAGGCGATTTGATAGGGATGGACGCCAAAGCGCTGTTTGTGCGTTTTACGTCGCAACAGGTTCCTTCGGCGTCTTTGCCGGCTGTTTTTCCAATACAAAGCAGTCTTTTTTGAAATGAAACAGACCTTCCGCCTGCATCAGACTCAGTTCGTGCGACAGTGAACTGCGGTTGACGCCGAGGTACTGCGCGAACTGTTCCCTGTCCATACGAATATGCAGGGTGCTTTCGCCGGTTATAGTCTCCATATTGCGCAGAAAAACCAGAATTTTCTCACGCAGCGTTCGCTTGTACAGGACGTCTATCTTGTAGAGCTTCTTGATATTTTCATTTGCAAGAAAGTGCATGATATTGGCGTGGAGCTTGTCATATATTCTCGCGGACAGATACTCTTGACGGTGCGTGAGCGCGTCGCAGCGGAATATCAACAATTTCGAGTCCTTCAGACATCTGAGCCGAAACGGGCAGCGTCTCGTCGTCGTGCAGACGATATCGAAGCAGATCAATTCGCCTTCCGCATAGTTTTGAATCAGCTCTACGCGGCCGCTGTAGTCGTTTTTTTCACAGAGCAGATCGCCTTGCAGCACAATTGCGAAAAAATCAATAACTGAGCCCTCCGCAACAAGAATTTCACCTTCCGTGCAGTTTCGCCTGACAGCCTTCGAAATCTTGCGGAACTGTGAGCATTCTTCATGCGTGAAACCGCTGAAAAGACGCGTTTTAGTCATTACGTGATTCAAATTTGTTTCTTTCATGGCAGCATTGCTCCCCGGTGTCCGCGTCGTCTCAGAATATCGCAAAAAGCGTCCGCCACGGCGGAAAATTCCGGAATATCCAATGTTTCGGCACGGCGCGCGGCGTCTATACCCGCGTCGTTCAGCGCCGCGTATACCTCGCTTTTGCCGCATTCGCAAAGGCCTGTCAAGGCGTTCAGAAGGGTTTTTCGGCGCTTGCCGAAGCCGGCGCGCACAACGTCAAAAAACAGGGTTTCGTTTTGCGGCGCGGCGATTTTTTCCTTTCTGACGTCAAAGCGCAATACAGCGGAATCCACTTGCGGCTTGGGTATAAAAACTTCACGAGACACGTTCATGATGAGACTCGTTTCACACCTGTAGCGCACGGCCACAGTCAGAGCGCTGTAATTCTTCTCGCCCGCTTTCGCGCATATGCGTTCCGCTACCTCCTTCTGCATCATGAATGTCATGCTGACCGCAGACGGCCCTTCCTCCAAAAAACGCATTATAACAGGGCTTGTTATATAATAGGGAAGATTTCCTATTATCTTTACGCGACCGCCTGCCGCTTCGCCGGGCGATAACAGTCCGAGCAGATTCGTCTTCAATATATCGCCGTTCACGACCCGCACGTTTTCATATGACGCAAGCGCTTCCGTGAGCAGCGGCATCAGACGTCTATCAAGCTCGATCGCTATCACCCTGTCTGCCCTTTCAGCCGCTGCGGCCGTCAGTACACCCATGCCCGGCCCGACCTCTATCACGCAGTCGCCGTCCTCTATCCGCGCGCCTTCGATGATGCGGTCAACGACATTTTTGTCTGTAAGGAAGTTTTGCCCGAACCGTTTGACGGCGCGAATCCCGTAGCGTTCGCTCATATCCCTGACTGCGGAGGGCGTATACAACTTCATCATTCGGAGCCGCCGGTCTCATTTTCCGACCGGCCGCCGTCTTCCGCTTCATCGCCGCGCTCGGGCAACACATAGTATACCTCGCCCGGCTTGACCATGCGAAGTCGCGTACGCGCCTGCTGCTCTATGTAGATCGGATCATCTATATATTCCAATTCGTTTTCGAGTCTCGCCTTTTTATCGAGCGCGGCTTCAAATTCGGCCGTTACTCGCGCCTCGTCCGTTTTCAGCGCCATAATGCGGGCGGTGTAGACGCTCGCTGTGACCAGCAGAATCAAAATAATCGCAGCATAGAATTTCCTGTACACAAAGACGCGACTCTTGCGTCTTACCGGCGTCACGCCCCGCTTGGATTTTTGCAGGGAGCGCCTTTCCTTGCGCTTTTCCTGCGCGTTTGCTATGTTGATGATCTTCTCGTTCCGTTTTTGACGATTCATCCCGCCGGCGCGCGCGCCCCTCCCGCATCTGTGTGAATACATAGTAAATCGCGTCTTTTGCGATTTATTGTATCATATTCAACGCGTATCCACAAGTTTTGGAACAACAAAAAAATTGACACTTCAATGAAAATCATATACAATGTATCGCAGACACGCAGCAATGCGGGAGACATCCCTTCAAACCCTGCTACCATTGATTATCTTGGCGGGGCAATCGTTTTATATCCCTATTTGTGGCAGCCGACAGGCTGCAATGGTGGCAAGTATGAACGACGAAATACTCTTAACAAAAGAAGGCTACGACGCCGACGTCGCGGAGCTCGAAGAACTGATTTCCGTCAAACGACCGGAAATAGCGGAACGCATCAAGGAAGCTATCGCCTATGGCGATATCTCCGAAAATTCCGAGTACGACTCCGCGAAAAATGAACAGGCGGAGCTTGAACATCGCATCGAAAAATTAGAAAATCGCATCAGCAAAGCCAAAATCATAGACGACGAGGATGTTTCAAACGATAAAGTCGGCTTGGGTTTGAGCGTCAGGCTCAAGGATATAGGCTCAGGCGAGATTATGGAGTTCAAGATCGTCGGCACGGCGGAGGCCGATCCCTTGGCGGGCAAGATATCGAACGAATCTCTCGTCGGCGCGGCGCTGATAGGCAAAAAAAAGAACGCCAAGGTGGATTTGCAGGTTCCGGACGGAATTGCCAACTACGAGATATTGGATATTTTTAGAAAAGAAAAGAAAAAATAGCAAATGACCCCGCGAGACGGGGTATCGAATATATGATTATGAGGTGCATCGGATGAGTGCGGACAACAATCAAAGCGATAACAATCTTCCGACGGATGCTTCTGCGGAGCTCTCCGAAGAAAGCCTGAACGAGCTTCGCCGGATACGCAGAGAAAAACTTAAAAAATTGCAAGATATGGGTCGAAATCCCTTCCTTATTGAAACATGGGATGTTTCGGCCTACAGCGGGGATATAAAAGACGGCTTCGAGAGCATGGACGGGAGCCGTGTTTCGTGCGCCGGCCGCATTATGGCCAATCGCCATATGGGCAAAGCGTCTTTCATAGACATTCAGGACAAGAGCGGGCGCATACAGGTCTACATCAGGCAGGACGCGATCACTCCCGAAGAATACGATATTTTTCTGACATACGACATAGGCGATATCATAGGCGTCGAGGGCGCCGTCTTCAAGACGAGACACGGAGAGATATCCGTGAGAGCGGAGCGCGTCGTCCTGCTCACGAAGTCATTGCAGATATTGCCGAACAAATTTCAGGGGCTCAAAGATACGGAAATGCGTTATCGCATGCGTTATGTGGATATGATAATGAACCCCGATGTTCGAGAAACATTTATTACGCGCGCAAAGATCATCAAAGAAATTAAACGATTTATGGATGAGCGGGATTTCCTTGAGGTCGATACACCCATATTGACCACAATAGCGGGCGGCGCGAACGCCCGCCCGTTTGAAACGCATCACAACACCTTGGATTTGGACATGAAGCTGCGTATCTCAAACGAACTGTTTTTGAAGCGGCTCACTGTCGGCGGTTTCGACCGTGTTTACGAAATGGGCAAGATGTTCCGAAACGAGGGCATGGACAAGAATCACAATCCGGAATTCACATCCATGGAACTGTATCAGGCTTACGGCAATATGGATACGATGATGGATTTACTTGAGAATCTTGTGTCGCGCGCCGCCGAGGCCGCAACAGGTTCCGTCGTTATAGAGTACAGGGGCAAGACCTTCGATTTGTCGCCCCCTTGGGAACGGCTGCGCATGCAGGACGCGGTCAAGAAATGGGGCGGCGAGGATTTCGATATAATACAAACGGACGAGCAGGCGAGGGACGTCGCGAAAAAGCATGGGCTTGAGGACGCGGACAAACTCACGCGCGGCCTTGTTATCGCCGAGCTCTTTGAAAAATATTGCGAGCGGCATCTGGACGGCCCCGTATTCATCACAGGCCATCCGGTCGATATATCGCCGCTCGCCAAACGCGATCCGGACGATCCGCGCATTACGAGACGCTTTGAGGCGTATGTAAATTGTTGGGAAATTGCCAACGCGTTTTCCGAACTCAATGATCCGATAGATCAATACAAACGTTTTAAGGAACAGCAGGAACAGCTTGAGAGCGGCGATGAGGAAGCGCATCCCATGGACGAGGATTTTGTGAACGCGCTTGAGGTCGGTCTTCCGCCGACGGGAGGCATGGGGGTCGGCATCGACCGCGTGATCATGCTGATTACAAACGCGGCGTCGATCCGCGATATTATCCTGTTCCCGACCATGAAACCTTCCGAAGAAATATGACGGGTCTTCTTGGCGCTGTGGGAAACGGCGCGGGAAAGGGACTGAAAACGGGACTTATGCTGCTCAGGGTCATGCTGCCTGTTTACATCGCGGTGGTTTTGATCAAGTATTCGCCGCTTATGCCTTTATTATTGGATGCGTTTGCTCCCGTAATGGGATTTTTGAATATGCCGGGCGAGGCTGCGGCGCCTATAATAGCGGGCGTTCTGTCCGACGAATACGGCTGTATCGCGGCTATGAGAGGCTTCTCTTTCAATGCCGCCACTGTCACGACTATAGCTATGGTCAACCTGTGCTTCCACTCGATTCCTGTGGAAAGCGCTATAAACGGGCAGATCGGTTTCGCGGTTTGGAAGATTGTCCTGTTCAGGTTTTGTTTGGCTGTTACCGTCGGTTTGACGGTTTCGCGGCTTGCGGGGGTGCTTTTGTGAGCGCGCCGTGGGATGCGATATTTCACGAAATATGGACGGGCTGCCTTATGACCGCCTTGAACCTTTTCAAGATAGTCATCCCGCTCATGGTCATAATCGAGATATTGCTTTCATACAAACTCATAGAAAAGATGGCTGCGGGCATCGGCTTTTTCGCCCGTATTTTGGGGATTGGCAAGGATGCACTGCTGCCGTTGCTTGTGGCCTTGTTCATGGGAGTGAGTTACGGCGCGGGCGCGCTTATGGAGATTAACAGACGAACGCCTTTTTCCAAAAAGGATCTTGCCCTAATGGCGGTTTTTATTTATTGCTGCCACGGAGTGATTGAGACGACGTTTATTTTTTACGCGGTCGGCGCGAGTCCGCTGTTTGTATGCGTGTTCAGACTTGTGTTCGCGGTTTTGATCACGGCGGTCGCGGCAAGGCTCCCTTTGATGCGCTCTCTTGGCGAAAAAAAAGCAAGTTAGAGAAATTTTGTAGGCAAAAGAATGTTGGTATAGTTATTTTCAACGCAGGGAAAAGACAAGTCAGAGAAATTTTGTAGGCAAAAGAATGTTGGTATAGTTATTTTCAACGCGGGATTTTTTTTGCTCGGCGCGAAGCGCGAACGAAGCGCGAAGCCGCGCGTACGAATTGTACGTAAGCGAGCGCTGAGAGAGCAGCGACATTGCCGAGCGGAAAAAAGACAAGTTGAACAAAGGAGGTTTTTTGATGAAAGGCTATACAGGCGACACCATTAAAAACATTGCGTTACTTGGCCACGGCGGATGCGGCAAGACTACAATTCTCGAAGCGGCTCTGTTGGCCACGGGTGTAATCAACAGACTCGGAAGGGTAGAGGACGGTAATACGGTTTCCGACTACGACAAGATGGAGATCGAAAAAGGCTACTCTATCAGCGCTTCCCTTGTACCGGTCGAATACAATAAACATAAACTCAATTTTATAGATACACCGGGATTCTTCGATTTCATAGGCGACGTCAATTCAGCTTTGCGCGCGGCAGAGGCGAGCGTCATCGTGGTCGACGCTTCTGCGGGCATACAGGTCGGAACAGAAAAAGCTTGGAATTCCGCGACAGGTTACAGCCTTCCCAAATTCTTTTTCATCAACAAGACAGATAAGGAAAATGTGAACGCGGAACAGGTGATCGCGGATATCAAAGCCAAATTCGGAACCTCGGCCGTAAAATTGGACGACCGCGACGCGTTGAATGAAGCCATAGCGGAAACCGACGAGACCCTGCTCGAAAAGTTCTTCGGCGGCGAGGAATTCACGGAAGCGGAATTTAACAGCGGTCTTTCGTCCGGTATAGCGTCGGGCGATATCGTTCCCATACTCACAGGCAGCGCGGCTGCGGGCGCGGGTATCAAAGAATTGCTTGACGCCTTGCTTAAATACGTGCCCGGCCCGAAATCACACGCGCCTTACGAAGGCGTAAACGCTAAGGGCGAAAATGTCACACGCGCTTGCGACGAAAACGCTCCCGCATCGGCCTTTGTGTTTAAAACGATCGCCGATCCCTTCGTGGGCAAGATATCGCTTTTAAAAGTGATCTCCGGCAAGCTGACGTTGGGCGCCGATATTTACAACGCGCGGGCCGAAAAAGCCGAAAAGCTCGGCTCGATGTTCTATCTGCGAGGCAAAACGCAGAGCGACGCGCCGAATGCGCCGGCCGGCGACATCGTGGCCGCCTCCAAGCTTCAATTCACGCAGACGGGCGACACGCTCTGCGACAAGGCAAACATAATACAGTATCCGGCTGTGAGCTTTCCCGCGCCGTCGCTTTTCATAGCGGTCGAACCCAAGGTACAGGGTGAGGAGGAAAAGATCGGCTCCGGTCTTCACAGACTTATGGAAGAGGATCCGTCATTTGTGATGGAGCGCAATATCGAAACGCATCAGACCCTGCTTGGCGGGCAGGGCGAGATACAGATCGGCATTATCACAGCCAAGCTGAAAGAAAAATTCGGCGTGGACGTCGAGCAGAAAGATCCAAAGGTTCCGTACAGGGAAACGATAAAGGGCAGCGCGGATGTACAGGGCAAGCACAAGAAGCAGTCGGGCGGCGCGGGGCAGTACGGCGACGTCCATATCCGCTTTTCGCCGTCTCAGGAAGAATTTGAATTCTCGGAAGAGCTTTTCGGCGGTTCCGTCCCCAAGAACTATGTTCCGGCCGTGGAAAAAGGTCTGCGCGAATGTATGGATAAAGGGCCTCTCGCCGGCTGTAAGGTCGTGAACGTAAAAGCTGTGCTTTACGACGGTTCTTACCACGATGTGGACTCGAACGAAATGGCGTTCAAGATTGCCGCTTCTCTGGCTTTTAAGAAGGGCATAGCCGAAGCAAAGCCCATACTGCTTGAACCCATCATGCACGTCGAGATATTGGTTCCGGACGAATACATGGGCGACATCATGGGCGATATGAACAAACGTAGGGGCAAGATACTCGGAATGGAACCGCAGCAGGGCGGCGGTCAGAAGGTATTGGCGGAGGCGCCGCAGGCCGAAATGTTCAAATACGCTATTATGCTGCGCTCTATGACACAGGCCAGAGGCAGTTTTGCGATGAGCTTTGCGCGCTATGAAGAGGTGCCGGCGCACCTTGCGGAGAAGATTATCGCCGCGCACAAGGCCGAAGCCGAAGAATAGATCGCGTCTGCTGTCTTACTGCAGCGTTGTGATCGCGGCGCTCAAATCGTTTACGCCGCTTACGCGCAGACCGGGTACAGGTTCGCCTATCCGGTCCGCGTTTTTTTTTGGCAGTATCACGCGTTCAAAGCCAAGGCGGGCCGCCTCCCTGACTATCCTTTCGGCGTGACGCACGGTGCGCAGATCACCGGTCAGGCTGATTTCGCCTATAACGATGGTTTTCGTTCCTATCGGTACGCTTCGACAGCTTGAATATATGGCGAGAGCGACGGCGAGATCCATTGATGTTCCTTCGGGCTTCAGTCCGCCCACGACATTGACGTAAACGTCCCGGTCGATGAGACTCAGCCCGCTGCGGCGTTCCAAAACCGCCAATATCATATTCAGGCGGGCCGCCTCGACGCCGAGCGCCGAGCGTCTCGCAAAGCCTGCGTTTGCGGGGGCGGTCAGTGCCTGCAATTCGAGCAGCAGCGGACGGCTGCCCTCGTATACGGCCGTCGCGACAGCGCCTTCGGCGGCGCCGGCCATGCCTTCAAGAAAGCTCTGCGACAGATTGTCTATGGGGATGAGACCGCTTTCCGCCATCTCGAAAGCGCCTATCTCGTTCGTTGCGCCGAAGCGGTTCTTGTTCGAGCGCAGTACGCGCATATCTTGGTCGCGCTCGCCCGCGAATTGGAGCACGCAGTCCACAAGATGCTCTATTATGCGCGGCCCCGCAAGATCTCCGGCTTTCGTCACGTGCGCAACTATGAAAATCGGAACGGCATCGCTTTTTCCGTAGCGCAAAAGCGCGTTTGCGCAGACGCGAACTTGGGAAACGCTGCCCGGCGCCGATTCGAGCGCGCTTGAATACAGGGTTTGTATGGAATCCACTATGAGAAACACAGGAGCAAGTTTTTCGGCGGCGTCCAATATTCGTTCGATGTTCGTTTCCGACAGCAGATATAGCTCTTTCGGCAGCTTGCCGCATACCCTGTCCGCGCGCAGTTTGATCTGCTCTTCCGATTCCTCGCCGGATATATAGAGTACCTTGCCGTAGCGATCGGCTATATTCGCGGCGGCTTCTGTGATTATCGTGGATTTGCCTATGCCGGGTTCGCCGCTTATCAGTGTGGCTGAGCCAAGCACAATGCCGCCGCCGAGCACACGATTCAACTCGGAAAGACCGGTGTCAAGCCGTTCGTAAGCATCCGAGCGCACTTCGCCGAGTCTTACGGGCTCGCTGCGGTCGCCGATCCCGGTCGCCGCGAGCCGCCGCGCGCCGTTCTCGACCGGCGGCGCCGGCTTTTCTTCCACGAAGCTGTTCCACGCGCCGCAAACGCATTGTCCGGCCCATTTTGGGCTTTCAAATCCGCAGGATTGGCATACAAATACGCTTGAAAGCTTTTTTGACATAATCTTCCTTTCGGCGCGGGCCCGGTCGGGCGTCTAATCGCCCGGCTCCGCGTTCGCGATCTCAAACCAAAATGTGCTGCCTTTGCCCGGTTCGCTGTTAACGCCGAATTCAGCGTTATGCAGCGTGAGTATTTCTTTTACTATGGACAGCCCAAGTCCCGTGCCCTCGGCCGACCTCAGATAGTTTCCGCTCGCTTTGTAGTATCTGCGCCAGATATTCTTCAAATCCCGTTTTTGTATGCCGCGGCCGTGGTCGCGCACGGAACAGCGCACGGCGTCGTTCGTTTCCGAAAGCTCGATTTCCACGAGCCGCTTATCGCCGCTGAATTTGATCGCGTTCGTGATGAGGTTGGAGAGCACCTGTTTGATCTTACCCTCGTCGCCCGCGACGACGCCGTCGCCGTTTGCGTGAAACGATAACTCGAATTTCTCGCGCTCCGCGAATATGCGATACGATTGCAGCAGATTTTCAATAGTCCCGCGCATAGAAAATGATTTAAAACTCAACGTCTGCCGCCCCGACTGCATCTGCGACAGCTCCAAGAGATCGCTGACGAGCAGGTTCAGCCGGTCGGCCTCGTCGATGATTACCCGCAGATGCTCGTTGCGCTTTGGGGGATCGTCACCCGAGAGATCGCGGATCATTTCCGCATAGGATTTCACCATTGTCAGCGGTGTTCGCAAGTCGTGAGATACGTTCGCTATCAGATCCTTTTGCATATTATCGGCTCGGGCCAATTCTTGGGATGTATAATTCAGCGTATCCGACAGCTTGATGATCTCTGAATAATGTCCCCCTTCGAACGCCACGCCGTACCGCCCTTCGGCGAGCTGCGCCGCCGATTTTGTTATATTCGTCAGCGGTTTCGTCACAATATGCGAGATATAAAATGACAACAGACACGCTAAGATCAGCGAAATGACAGTGATATACCGCAGTTGACCCGCGAGAATCTCTATGGTCGATTCCACGGGATAGAGCGGAGAAAATATGTACAGCAGCACTTCCTGCCCCTGCGTTCTGTCCAAGTATGTGCAGTAGGCGAGCATTCGCGAATCGCGCATGGGATTTGACATAAAGCGCGTGGCGTCACGGGAATCGTGAGTCATGAGCTGTTCCCGGATGGCCTGTATCTCGCTGCTGTACACGGGGAAAGGCACGGGGTTTGCGTTGCTTTCACCGCCGTCGTCCGCCGCGCCTTCATTGTAATACGGGGAGTACAGTGTGAAATACGCGTCGTCGATGTGCGCTTCAATCTGGATATACATGTCGTTCCTGCGCATTACGTACGCGATTTCGTCGAACAGCCCGTCCTGTCCGTATTTTTCCACTATGGCGCCGGCTATTCTCAGGGTTTCATTGATCTTCATTTCCTGATAATAGGTGCTCAAGAAAAATATCTGCAAAAACCACAGAATTCCCATCAAGAGCGCCGCGAACAGCACGAAATATATCCAAAGTCTCAGCTTTATGCTTTTATAATCGACTTTAAACCTCAAACTTGTAACCTACTCCTCTCAGCGTTACGATGCGATTGCGATAAGGCCCGAGATTGTTTCGCAGGTTCTTTACGTGCGTGTCTATTGTTCTGTCGTCGCCGAAGAAATCATAGCCCCAGATGTCTGAGAGCAGCTTGTCTCTCGACATCGCGATGTTCTTGTGCTGCACAAGATAGAAGAGCAGCTCATATTCCTTGGGCGTCAGCTCCGCCTTTTGGCCGTCCACTGTGACGGCGCGCGCGGGTATATTGATTTCTAATCCGTCAAAGGACAATATATCGGCTTGCGCCGCCGCGCCGCCGCGCCGCGTTAGTACGGCGTTTACGCGCGCCATCAGTTCCTTGGGACTGAACGGTTTTACGACGTAATCGTCCGCCCCGAGCTCAAAGCCGAAGAGTTTGTCATATTCCTCACCCCGCGCGGACAGCATTATGACCGGGATATCCTTCAGTTTTCTGATTTCTTTGCAAGCCGAGAATCCGTCAAGCTTGGGCATCATGACGTCCATGATCACAAGGTCGAAATCCTCTTCCTTGCACTTCGCCACCGCAGTCATGCCGTCTACCGCCTCCGATACGCCGTAACCGCCGAATTCGGCGTATTCGCGTATGACCTCCCTTATCTTGGTCTCATCGTCCACCACCAATATTTTATACATCACCGCATCGCCCTTTCGCCGAAAGTACATAGCTGTACAGTAAATACCGTCTCCTATGTATTGTATCAGTATATCATAAAAAGACGCGCAGTTGTCGTCCTTTATACGAATTTTATGACTTGCGCGCGGGCGCGCGCCGGTATATACTGATATCGTGTATACCGTTCGAGTTCTGTATAGAGACCGGAACGGTTTGAGAATTTTGAGGTTGAGCATGAAATTTGCCCTGAAAAATACATTGCTCGCTATTGTATCGGCGGTTTTCTTCGCGTTTCCGCTTATGGCGTTTGCCGCCGACTCGGCCGCGCCCGCGGCGGCGAATGTCTTTGTAAGCGGCGTTCTGACGCGTTTTGACGCGTACACCGTCAACGGAAACAATTATTTCAAGCTGCGCGACATAGCCTATGCCTTAAGCGGCAGCGCGAAACAGTTCGAAGTGACATATGACGCCGCTGCGGGCGCCGTTTTACTGAAAAGCGGCGCGCCGTATACGGCTGTCGGCGGCGAGATGTCGGAAGGGTTCGGCGAACCGTTGGAGCTTTCGCCGGCGGATGTTAATGTGCGGCTCGACGGCGTGTCCGTGACGCTGCGCGCGTACAATATTCAAGGCTACAATTATTTCAAATTGCGCGACGTTGGAAAGTTGCTTGATTTTGGCGTGAATTGGAACGCGGCGGCGAAGTCTGTTACAATCACGCCGGATAAGGGCTACGTCGAAGAGAATACGATATTCTATATGAAGTCGTTCGGGGTTTACAGCACTGTTTCCGATTGGCCCGAATCGGCTGAACTTTCTCAAAATGACAAATATTATTATTTAAAAAACGACCGTGTGCACGGCGATAACACAAGCTGTATTTTAGTCGAAAGCGGCAGACACCGCTACGCGGGGGATGATTATCCCGCTTTCCGAGAAGCCATGTATCGCAGACTTTTGAAGCAGGCGGCGAATGATCCCGATGTGGGATTTCTGTTCGGCGACGGCACGGCTACGGCAAGAGGGTATACGATGTACATCTTTACTGTAGAGTACGACGGCGTCGAGCGGACGGACAGGATGTATTATATCGTGGGCGACTACAAATATGTCCTGATCACGGAAACGGATTACCATGACAAAAACGCTGCGGACATAAGCGCAGCGGCAAGGGTTATAGCGGACAGCTTCGAGTGGGCCCGCTGAAAGGTAACTGCTCAAACGCCACGTGATTTTCCCCGTTCGTACGCTCCGGGCACACGTGTTTATGCCCTGAATAAACCTTTCGCAACGCGCATATTGTCTATAATTTTCACCGAGAATGGACACCTCTTCTCGCAGCTTCCGCATTCTTCGCAGTCCGACGCGCGCGCGCCGAGCGACAGATAATGCCCGACTATGCTTGCGGGGATATTGTCTTTGTCAAGCAGCGCGACGTCCAAGTATTTTGTTACGGCCGCTATATCGATGCCTGCGGGGCACGGCAAACAGTGGTTGCAGTACATGCATTGCCCGTGAAAGCTTTGCTTGAGCGTATTTATTACCTCGCTGTAATCGCGTTCCTTTTCGGTTGCGTTCAGGTAATTTACGGCTTCAAGCACCTCCGCGCGATTTTTGCAGCCCGCCAAGACGCTTGCTACGGCAGGGCGTGTGAGCGCGTAGTGTATGCACTGCGCCGAGGTCATGGGATAAGCAAACGGCGTATGTTCCGCAGAAAGCAGTTTGCCGGAGCCAAAGGCTTTCATAACCGTAATCGCGACATTTTTGCCGGCGCATAAGCGGTAGAGTTCCGCGCGCGAAGGATCCGCGCCGTTAAAGGATTCGGTGGAAAACAGGCCGTCGATCGCGTTGAGTACGTTCACGTCGGCGGGGGTCATGTCGAAAGCCGGATTTATGCTGAACATAAGGACGTCAACCTGTCCGGTTTCCACAATGCGTCTCGCCGTTTCGGGATTGTGGGAGCTCGCGCCTATCGCGCGAATTTTCCCCTGTTTCTTGAGTCTCCGCGCGTAATCTATTATTTCGGTCAGGAAAACGTCTCTGAAATCTTCTTGCGTATCGACGAAGAACAGCATCCCGATATCTATATAGTCCGTGCCGAGATCGGCGAGCAGACTTTCGAAGTATTTTTCACATGTGGCCGGGTCGCGGCTGATGTCGTACTGCCTGTTAAGGTCTACAGAGCAAATATGCCCTTGAATTAAAACCTTGCCGCGATCCTTTCCGAGCGCTCTGCCTATGTTTCCGCGCACCTCGGCGCCCGGCATAAAGCAGTCAATTATATTGACGTCATGCTCAAGCGCCGTGCGGACGACTTCTTCAACCTGTGCGTACGGCTTTCGATCCAGATGTTCCGCGCCAAGACCTATAACGCCGGCCTTCATGCCGGTGGCGCCAAGCTTGCGATAAATCACAGTATCCCCCATTCCTATACAAACGCGATCCGTCCGCCGTCACGGTTTTCAATAATACACCTCGGCGAGGTAAAGGCCCTGCGGCGGCGCTGTGGGTCCCGCGTTGCGTCGGTCGAGAGATTCCGCGGCGCGTCGGACGTCGTCGGCGCTCATCCTGCCTATGCCGGCCAGAACCAAGGTTCCCACCATGATCCTGACCATATTGTACAGAAAACCGTCCCCCCTGACCTCTATGACGGTCATGCGTCCGCCCTCGCCGGCGGGCGCCGTTCCGATATTGATGCCGTGTACGGTACGGACGGTTGTTTCTCGCTCGTAGCCGCCCGAAGACTGAAAGGCTTTGAAATCCATCGTGCCGGTCAGATGACGGGCGGCGTCGGACATGAGATGCGGATCGGGCGTTTCAGCCATCTGCCAGCAGACGTCGCGCATGAACACATCCGTCTGCGGCGCGGTCAATATGCGATATATATATTTCTTCCCTTTGGCGTCGTATCGGGCGTGAAAACCGTCGGGCACACGGATTGTTTCCGCGACGCGCAGATCGCCCGGTCTGCCGATGCCGGGAAGTCTTCCCGATTCGGGCGCGCCTGTTCTCACCGCGCCGCAGCCAAACATGTTGTTCAGCGCTACGGTAAGTCTTTCGGCGGGTATGCCGACGTCGCCGCTGAAACTTGCCCTCTGTCCGTAAGCGTGGACGCCGGCGTCTGTGCGACTTGCCCCGCAGACGGATATCTCCGTGCGGCATACGACCGAAAGCGCGGCTTCAAGCTCTCCCTGCACGGTTCGCAGTCTCGGCTGCCGCTGCCAGCCGTGAAAATTCGCGCCGTTATATTCTATTGTCAGCAGAAAATTTTTCATGGCGTCATTTCAATATAGAAACGCGCGATACGCGCGATCTCCTCCGAAAACATGATATACACGGCCGTCGCTCCCGCGATGAAAGGGCCGAGGGCGGCTTCGTCCGTCGTCTTTATATCCCCGCGCGCCAAGCGCAGCGAAAATATCGCGGCGCTTGAAATCGCCGTCATGATAAGTATAGCGACGATGCCCGAAAGCCCCGCGATCAGGCCGCATACAGCCGTCAGCTTCACGTCGCCGAAGCCCATGATTTCTCTTTTTGCAAACAGCTTGCCGAGCAATACTATGAGAAAGAACACGCCTCCTCCGACCAACATGCCGAACAGAGGTGAGAGAAACGCGTACCGGGCAGCGTTCCCCTGTTCTATAGCCGCGAAACCTATACCCGTCGCCGCCAGCATGATCACGAATTGATCGGGAATGATACGGTATTTGTTATCGGATAAGCCGATGAGCAAAAGCAGCCACAGCGCGGACAGCGCGGCGGCGCCGTAGGCCCACGAAATCAATATCGCCTTGAACGCGGCCGTCGCGAATACCAAAGAAAAGAGAAGAGCCCACGGATATTTGTTTATGCGCGGCGGCAAGTGCCGTTCGTCCGGAAGCTCATCGTAGTCGCAGAGCCATTTCGCGGGCATTCTGTTAAAGATGCGGATCGCGCCGTAGCCGGCCAAAATCCCCGCAGCGGCGGATACGGCTAAGGCCGCCGCGCTCAGGAGCAACGCGATGTTATCCATAATACAGCAAATACGCGGTTATGATCCAATCGAAGACGATATACGCTTTGTTTTCACTCGCCCGCTCGCCTTCCGCGCCTTCCTCGGCGTCCGCGCCGCTCAGCGGCATCCCTTCGGATTCCAAGGAAAAACCCCCTATTTTGTATGTGCCGGTTTCGCTTTTTTCGAGTGAGCCCATGAAATACATGCCGCCGTCATAAGGCGCTTTCATATAGATCGTCACGGGCATGGAAAGCAGCTGCGGCGCGTCGGCGACGGCGCCTCCGCCCGGCGCCTCCGGAACTCCGAGTACGATGCGCTGCAGTTCGAGTCCGAACCGGTCTATGCCCTGCGTAATGTCGCCCACGACTCCGGCCGGAGTCAGACCCTTTATGGGACGCGTTTCAAGCAGCTGGCCCTCCATATCCGTTATACGCTCGGATATCAGGCCGGGATCCAGCATGATCTCGGCTATGGCGGCTTTTTCTTTTTCAAGAGAAACATGCTCGCGATAGCTTTCCATGACGCGCGCGCGCAGCGGTGAGTAGAAAAAATACGTATAAGCAAGGAGCACTGAGATAAGCGCGAGGGCAAAGACGGTTCTTATCAGTGCGCTGTGTTCGTCTTTCATTCCGCCGCTCCTCCCACTGTGGGGATATCCCATGAAATCTTGATTGTGCAACGCCAAATCGAAGAATCCACGCGATCCATCGTAACATGATCATCTACGGTTAAATTGCCGTCGCTGTTCATGCTATCCTTGGCATCGAGGAAATAGTCGATATCGGACGTCGTAAACGTCACGTCCATGATGTTGCTGTTATCCTCATGCTCAACGCGCTCAATGCGCGCGTTTGCCAGCATACCGCGGCTTATCTGATACAGCAGAGCGCCGTATTTCAAATTCTTGTTCTGCATGTACGTTTCTTCGGCCATATGGCTTTGCAAGAGCGCGTTAAGCTGTCTCTGCGCGGCAAGTTTTTCACGCGCCTCCGCGTATACCGACCGCGTAAAGAGCGATAGGTCGTCGGCGTTTTGCCGCTCCATATGCCAATTCGCGAACGGCATGGCCGACATAGCCGCAAGCGCCGCCAATATAAAGAACATAGCCGCCGCCCGCGCTATTTTCCGTTCCCGTCTCTTTCGGAAGCCTCCGTACAACAGATTCTTTCCCTTTTGCTTCTTAGGAATGGCGCCGGCTGACGAAACAGCCCTTATGTAGAGGGCCGTTCTGTCCGCAAGCTCACCGCCGAACGCGAGCGAGTCGCCGAGCTGCTCCGTATAGGCGTCCCAGCGTCTGCACGGCGTATTGAGACGCCCCGCCACGCGATCCGCGAAGTCGGGCGCGGCAGCGCGTTCTCCCGCGAGCAATATGCAGTCCGGCTTTATATTCGCGTCGCTTTCCTTGTTTCCTACGTGACGTATGAGCTTTTTTGCTTCTTCTTCAATAAAAATCAGGAGCTCTTCGTCTGAAAGTCCCTCCGGAACAGGCGTTTCGCGCCTATGAGCCAAGCGCGCGTCCACGAAAAACAAAAAACGCAGACAATCTTCGCCCACGTCCAAGCAGATCGGACTCCTGCCGAGCCTTATATCGTTTTTCAGCAGTTCGTTGAGCAGTTTCCGCGCCAAATCCGAACTGACGGAAAGGGAAGAAGACGCGAACAGGCATTTGACGCCGAGGGTTTTCAGCGATTTGACAAAGCTGCGCAGGAATCCGTCTTTAACGGCAAAGACCGCGCTCGTTCTGTCTTCGGAATTGTATTTCGGGTTGTAGCGTTCGCATTCAAAAATACGCGCGCCAAGACCGGGCGGCATGAACGATTCAATCTCCGCACTCGCCCTCGCGTACATCTCTGAAGAGGACATGCCTTGGTGATAATATTCGTGATGGACGGCGATCTCGGAGTTGAAGAGCAGTATCGCCGGCGCGGGCGTGAGTCTGCCGCGCTTTATCATCTCGGCCGTAAACGTCGCCAGCGCTTCGGGATCATCTTCGCAGGCGCCGTTTTCCATGCTTTCGGGCAAGGGAAATGATCGGACGCTCTTGATTTCGATACGATCACCGCGTGTTTCCGTTTCGGCCAAATGTAGGGCGCGCCGTTCTATTCTTATCGCAAGCTGTTTCATTTATTGTTTTACACCTTTTGGAGGTCACCTTGTATATCTCATCGGCGCCGGGCGGATCTATGTCGCGCCGAATATCGCCGCTTATAACGGACAAACCCGCGCCGCGTTCTTTGACGACGCCTATGCAGGATATGTCGATTCCGGCATCCCGCACAGCCGACAAAAGCAAATCTTTCTTTTCGGAACGTACCGCGATGAGCATGGAACCGCTCGATATCAAGCGTAAGCCGTCTATGCCGAAATGCGAGCACAGCTTCCTCGTGACTGAAGCGACGGGTATGGCGTCTTCCCAAATTTCGGCGCCCGTCTTTGAAATTTCACACATCTCATAGACGGCGCCGAGGACGCCTCCTTCCGTAACATCGTGCATGCCGGATGTTCCTATCTTGCCTGCGATCACGCCTTCGCGAACGACGCTTACGCGCGACAACATGGCTTCCGCTTCAGAAATCTCCTCGTCGTTCAGTACGCCCGCGAGCCGATGCTTGAAATCGCTTGCTATGATGCCCGTTCCTTCGAGACCGGCCTGCTTTGTGAGCAAGAAGAAATCTCCGGGCCGCATGGACTTCGCGTTCTGCGACGCGCCGTTTTCCGCCCGGCCTATGGCAGTCGAAATGATGACGGGTTTCGTCACGGCCGGCGTAATCTCCGTATGCCCGCCTATGATCTCCACGTCCGATTCCTCGGCCGCTTCGGCCGCCTTGCGCATGATATCGCGAACATCCTCTTCCTTCGTACCTTCCGGAAGCAGTACGGCGAGCATGACGCCAATAGGCGCGACGCCGTTCGACGCGATGTCGTTGCATGAAACGTGTATCGCGAGCACGCCCGCCTGCGCCGCGGCCGCCGTTATGGGATCCGTGGAAACAACGCATTCGTAAGAACCGAAATCAATAACGGCGCAGTCCTCGCCTATGCCGGGCCGCGTCAGTACCTCGGGCCTGCGGTGGCGTATATACTTGAATACGATATCTTCAAGAAGTTTATTGTCAAGTTTTCCTGTTTTCAGCATTATATTCCTCGGGCAAAGCTCCGCTTTCTATCCACGCCGAGAGCCGGTCCTCATCTATCACGGGTATGCCGAGAGACCGAGCGGTCTTGTTTTTTGCGGAACCGGAGAGTCGGTCGTTATTTATAAGACAGCTTGTATTCGATGTGACTGAGCCCGTAACCTTGCCTCCGAGCGATTCTATCAGATCTTTCAGCGCGTTTCTGTTCGGGTAGCGCTTCAAACTGCCCGTTATGACGAAAACCCTTCCGTCGAAGAGCCCTCCGGCCGCTTGTTCCTGCGCGTCAGTGAAACTGATCTCAGGCAAGAGCCGCCCTAAAGTCTCGCGTTTGGTTTCGTCGGCAAAATAGCGCGTAAATGCTTCGGCTATAACTTCGCCTATACCGTCTACGGCTGTGAGATCGCCTATAGACGCCGCTGCAATACGTTCCCAGTCATGACCGCAGGCGCGGCAGATCAGTTTTGCGTTGGAAAGCCCCACGCCCGGTATGCCGAGACTGAAAAGCAGACGTACCTGCGTTGTGCGCCGCGCCTTGTCTGCGGCGGCGAACAGATTTGCGCAAGAACGCTCGCCAAAGCCGTCAAGCCCGACAATGCGTTCCCTGAAGCGCTCGAGACGGAACAGATCGGCGGGTTCTTTGACGAAGCCCTCGTCTACCAATTTTTCGAGCGTAGCTTCGGACAGCCCCTCTATATTCATAGCGTCGCGGCTTACAAAATGCGTGAGAGCTTTGATCTGCTTGGCAAGGCAGTCCGCATTCACGCAGTACAGAAAACGCACGCCGCTTTCATCCTTTATGACTGTATCGCCGCCGCAGACCGGGCACGCGCGCGGAATCTCCGCGTCGCCGCTGCGGGTCAGGTTCTCCGCTATTTGCGGAATGATCATATTGGCCTTGTATACCGTGATGCGATCCCCGACGCCGAGCCGCAGTTCTTCCAATATGCTGATATTGTGAACGCCGGCGCGTGAAACGGTGCTGCCTTCTATATCGACGGGGTCGAACTGCGCTATGGGATTGATGAGCCCCGTTCTCGACGCGCTCCACACGATTTCCCTGAGCGTCGTTTCGCACTTCTCGTCCTCCCATTTGAACGCTATGGCGTCCCTCGGGAATTTTGAGGTGCTGCCGAGCGACGCGCTGTAAGCGACGTCGTCGTATATGAGAACGAGTCCGTCGGACGGAAGGTCTCCCGTCGATACGCGTTCCGAGAACCAAGAGAGCCGTTCAGCCAAGCAGCCGGCATCCACTTTGAAGTATTCGACGACAGGGAATCCCTGGCCGGCCAGAAACTCCATCTGTGCGGCGCGGGAATTTTGAAAGTCCGGCATTTCGTCCCCGCTCGCTCGCGCGAACGCGAAAGCGTAGAATCTGACGCGGCGTTCTGCCGTAACGCGGCTGTTTAGCTGTCGTACGCTGCCGCTGCTCAAGTTGCGGGGGTTCTTGTATTTGAGAGCGGCGTCGTCTATACCGGCGTTGATCTTTTCAAAATCGGAATAGCTGATCACAGCCTCGCCGCGCAAAGTCAGCTCGCCCGTGTAAGGGATGCGCAGCGGCAGGTTCGCGAAAGCCCGCGCGCTCGGCGTTACGACCTCTCCAACCTGTCCGTTGCCCCTCGTTACGGCCTTGAGCAACTCTCCGCCGCGATAGGTCAGCGCGATCGTAAGCCCGTCAAGCTTCCAAGACAAAAGTCCCGTCTTGTCGCCGAGCCATTCCGCGAGCGCGTCTTTATCCTTGGTTTTGTCGAGCGACAGCATGGGAACGGGATGCGGTTCCTTTGGCAATTCGGAAACGACCTCGTAGCCTACCCTGAGCGTAGGGCTTCCTGACAGCGTTATCCCCAAACCTTTCTCCAAGTCCGCCAATTCGTCGTACAGCTTGTCGTACTCTATATTCGGCATGATTTCGCGATCTTCGCCGTAGTAGGCGCGCGCGGCCTCGGACAGCCGCTCCGTCAGATAATGTAAACGCGCGTTCTTTTCCATAATTTCCCTCAAATTTTACTGATCGGCGCCAATTCGCGCGACAACTTCTTCCTGCCTTTTGTGTCGAACATAACCGTTACGGTTCTGTCGTCCGCGTCTATAACGAGTCCGTCTCCGAACTTCATATGGCGCACACGATCGCCCGGTTCGAGCGCCGGTCCGCCGCCCGCCGCCGCGTCGCGCGCGATGCTTTTCTTGGCGTAATCGGCGCCGTCGAAGGGCCGGAACGCGTTGCGCGACGCATAGCCGTCATTTCCTGTTTCGGCGCGATGAACTACGCTAAGGTGCTTGCGCGGCGCGTCGCCGTCCGTAAAGGAGCGGTCTATCTCTTTGAGAAAACAGGATTCCAACGTGTAATCCGTCTTGCCGTACAGCGTTCTCGATTCGGCGCGCGTCATAAAGAGCTTCTTCATCGCGCGCGTCATTCCCACATAGCAGAGCCGCCGCTCCTCCTCAAGCCCGTCCTCTTTTTCGTAGGCGCGCCGGCTCGGAAACAGCCCGTCCTCCATGCCCGGCATGAACACGACGGGAAATTCAAGACCTTTTGCGCTGTGAAGCGTCATAAGCGCCACGGCGTCCTCGCTTGGGTCGTGGTTGTCTATATCGGAAAGCAAGGCGATCTTTTCCATAAATTCCGCTATGGATATTTGCGAATTCTCTTTCTCATATTCTCCTATAACGGATTTGAATTCGAGTAAATTCTGTATTCGGCTCTCGGCCTCGACGCTTTCCTGTTCTTCGAGCGCCTTCAGATAACCTGTTCGCACCGTGAGCATGCTGTATATGTCCGAAACGCGCAGATTGTCCTTTTCTTCCGAAAGCTCCGCCAATAACAGCGCCATGCCGGCGACGGCCTCGCAAACGCGCTCCGAAAGATTTTTGCGTACAGAAGGATCGGAAACGGCCGACAACAGACTTTCTCCCCGCGCCGCCGCAAGCTCTCTCAGCCGTTCGAGCGTTTTTCCTCCTACGCCGCGCTTGGGTTCGTTGACGATGCGCTCAAAGGCCAGATCGTCGGCAGGATTCTGTACGAGACGCATATAGGCCAATATGTCCTTTATCTCTTTTCTGTCGTAATATCTGAGACCGCCGAGTACGCGGTACGGAATGCCGTGCCCGGAGAACGCCTCTTCGAATGTTCTCGACTGGACGTTCATACGGTAGAGCACCGCAAAATTCTTGAACGCGTATCCGTTGTCCGCGCGCATAAGCTCTATGCTGTTCGCGACAAACTCGGCCTCGGATTTTTCGTCTTCAAGGCGGCGGCATGTGATTTTTTCACCGTCGTCCTTGTCGGTCCACAGCTGCTTGCCTTTGCGGGAAGGGTTGTTCTTGATGACCGAATGCGCGCCTCCGAGTATATTGGCGTGCGAACGGTAATTTTGTTCAAGCTTAACAACCTTTGCATTCTTGAAATCTTTTTCGAAATCGAGTATGTTGCTTATGTCCGCGCCTCGCCATTGATAGATGCACTGGTCGTCGTCGCCGACGACGCAGATGTTGTTGTGTATCTCGGACAGCGCGCGTATCAGGCGGTATTGTATCCGGTTCGTGTCCTGATATTCGTCCACCATGATATAGCGGAAGCGCTCACGGTAGGCGTTCAATATTTCGGGTCTGCCGTCGAACAGCCTGACTGCGTTGAGAAGCAGATCGTCGAAATCCATAGCGTTGTTTTGCTTCAGCGTAATCTCATAGTCGGCAAACAGCGGCGCTATGACGGCGCCGGTCGGCGAGTCGCCGTTCGCCGCGTCGTATTCGGCCGGGCTCACTCCGCCCTCTTTATTCGCGCTTATGACCCTCAGCACATACGCGGGCGTGAATTTCTTGTCCTTGACGTCATGGGCTTTCAGGCAGTTTTTTATAACGGTCTTTTGATCCGCCGGGTCGTATACGACAAAGTCGCGGCTGTAACCCGCGGCGTCCGCGTGCTCCCTCAATATGCGCAGACAGGCGGAATGGAATGTCAGTATCCACATGCGCGAACGCGAGCCGAGAAGCGCTTCAACGCGTTCCCGCATCTCGGCGGCGGCCTTGTTCGTGAACGTGACGGCGAGTATGTTGTACGGGGAGACGCCCTCTTCTTTCACAAGTCTCGCTATGCGGCGCGTCATCGTACTCGTCTTGCCGCTGCCGGCGCCGGCCAATATCAAAAGCGGGCCGTCTTTATGCATGGCGGCCTCTCTTTGTTTGGGATTAAGCTCCGCCAGATAATCCATCAGCGTTCCTCCTTGTCGTTACGGCGGGCGGCAGCCCGTTGTTCCTATAATTGTATCATACCCGGTGCGAACAAGGAAGTACGGAAATGATTTTTTGGCGAAACAGAAGGAAAACCTCGTCTGCTGTGTTTAAAAAAGCACGTCATATAATTCGTGGAAATTCTTAAAAATTATTCAAGAAATAAACTGCCCCGCAGCAAGATCACGGGGTATTAGAGAGCCGGGCAGTTTGATACGATAGGAAATATCAGGAGTGGGTTCAATACCCTACGTTATGAATAAGGCAACGTAGCGAGTTAGGGGTATTGAACCCGTTTGCGTAATAAAAGGCTCCGGTTATGGTTGCACAAACTTGCCTTGGTGATAATTAAAAAAAATTAAAAATAACGATTTAAAAGCTAAATAATGGAACAAAAAGTCCGATATATATGTTTATAACCATGTGTTCGTTGGCGATTGCGTCGGTTGACGGGCACACGGAACAGCATTATTCGTTATTGTGCAAAGTGTTGAAAGACACAGCGAAAAAGTAAAGGAGTGTCAATCGGATGGTTAAAAAAACTGCAAGGGCTCTGCGCAAATCTCAAAGATTTATCACTGCGTTC
>JAISBV010000039.1 GCA_031266025.1 Eubacteriales Family XIII. Incertae Sedis bacterium | reverse complement strand
AAGACGACGGAGATACGCCCGATATGGTGCGAGACGGGATTCCTGCCGCGCGCGCACGGAACGGGCCTGTTCACGAGAGGCCAGACGCAGGCGCTTTCGGTCGTGACGCTGGCGCCGCTCGGCGAGGCGCAGACGATAGACGGCATCGGCGACGAGGTCGAGAAGCGCTATATGCACCACTACAACTTCCCGCCTTATTCCGTGGGCGAAGCCAGACCCATGCGCAGCCCCGGCCGCCGCGAGATCGGTCACGGCGCCTTGGCGGAGCGCGCGCTCATACCCGTTCTTCCGAGCGAAGAGACCTTCCCCTACGCCATACGCGTCGTATCGGAGATTCTCTCTTCAAACGGCAGCACCTCTCAGGCGTCCGTCTGCGGCAGCACCTTGGCCCTTATGGATGCGGGCGTTCCGATATCCGCGCCTGTCGCGGGCATCGCGATGGGACTTATCGAACGCGACGGCAAGATCGCCATCCTGTCGGATATCCAAGGAATGGAGGACTTCCTCGGCGATATGGACTTCAAGGTCGCGGGTACGCGTAAAGGCGTCACGGCGATACAGATGGATATAAAGGTGCACGGGCTCTCCAAACAGATATTGGAGGACGCCCTCGCGCAGGCCCACGAGGGCAGACTATTCATCATGGACAGGATGCTCGAGGAGATCGACGCGCCGAGGTCCGAGCTTTCGGCTTACGCGCCGCGCATTATATCCATGCAGATCGACGTGGACGATATCCGCACGGTCATCGGTCCGGGCGGCAAGACCATAAACAGGATCATCGCGGAGACGGGCGTGAAGATAGACATAGACGACACCGGTCTCATCTATATAGCGGCGCCTGATATGGCGGCGGCTGAAAAGGGCGTGTCGGCCATAGAGCTGCTTTTGAAGGACGTGGAAGTCGGAGCGATATACGAGGGGAAGGTCACGAGACTGATGAACTTCGGCGCCTTCGTCGAAGTGCTGCCGGGCAAGGAAGGACTGCTCCACATCTCGCGCATGGAAAACAGACGCGTTGAAAAGGTTGAAGACGTCGTGAGCGTCGGCGACGTCGTCAAGGTCAAGGTGTATGAGATAGACAATCAGGGCAGGATCAATCTTACGAGGAAAGAATTGCTGTAACGGGAATAAATAAATACGGTTGCGACGATCTTCCGGATTATCGCAGCCGTATTTTTGTTTTTGTTAGGAACAAACACGCAACCGTTCCGTAGGGGCGGTTTGCCAACCGCCCCTACCATTTTTTTGGATTCCGGGACAAGCCCGGAATGACGTTCTTTATTTTAATAACTCAATAAAGGTATTTGCCACCATAGTCTTGCCGTCCACGAGCCGTGTTACCAAATCGAGCTTATCCACGGAATCCAGAGGCTGCATGTCCCTCGTCAAATGCGTGTACGTGAACGCGTCGGTTCCGATAGTTACCGTAGCCGTGACGTCGTCCTTCGTCAGCGTGATCGGCGCGGAGTTTGAAGTCCAGGTAACGGTGTATCCCTTGGCCTCGGCGGTCGCGCGCAGTCCCACATATCCCACCGGCGCGGCTGTATCATCCGCAGGTTTGTCGGAATCAGCGCCTGTCTCCGCCGCTGCGGACGAAAGTGTGATAATAAGGCTCGGCGTGGTCTGAGCCGGTTGGCTCGTCGCTACGACTGTGTAGAACACGAGCAGTTCATCGTTCGGCTCTACGGCCTCCGCTTCCTTGCCGTCCGCGCCGCGAATCAATGTGCCTTCGCCGATGTTCAGTTTAAGATCCCCGTCGGAGGACACAAGATCGGCGTCAAAGACATCGATCTTGTACGCGTCGGCATCGCTGTTCAGTATCAGACCAAACGCGGCGCCGGTCTGCGGAGGCATACTGGTTGCAAGGGGCGCGTTCTCGGGCAGGATGGCCGTAACCTGCATACCAACCTCAACATCCTCCAAGGACATGAATGTCTTCAGTTCCTGATCGTACACGAAGCGCAGATCGGTTATCTGCAGCACGACGCCGTCCTTGCCGTCGTCGAGCGTGATGCTGTAGCTGACGACGCCGTCGGCTTCAAACAGCTCTTCATCGAACTTTGTGACCACACCCGTAATCGCTGCGCTCCTTACGGCGGTTTGCGCCGCAGTCTCATCTCCGGCGGCAGTCGTCACAGCCGTCGTCTCCGCATCCTCCGCGAACGCGGCCGTCGGAAGCATTGCGCCGAGCAGCAGAAGCAACGACACTGCCGCAAACAGCCCAAGCCTATTGATTGTTCTTTTCATGGATATTTCCACTCCTTTCCTTTTGCTGTACACATTTCAACACAAAAACACTTATATACTGCTCATCATAGCATGAAAATGCAAATTTGGGTATAATTATTTTAAATTCTTAATGAAGCTGTAACAAAGCCGTTCAGAGCAAGGCATCTATGGCCGCGATAGCCGCGTCGTACTCGAACATCAATATCTGTCGTTCGATCACAGGCAGGTTCATCTCGCCTTTTATATCAGGCGGCAGTACGGCACATTCCAAAAGCAGCTCGTTCACGATCCGTATATCCATATTCGACAGCGCCGCGCGCAATTCCGTCAGCTTTGAGACGGAGAAACTTTCTGTTTCCTCATGACCGGATACGACTGCGTTCCCTTGTGAAAGAGAGCCCCTTATGTCGCGAATCAATGTGCGCAGTTCCTCTATCAAGCCGCCTGTATTAGCCTCGATTTCCGCGCGATTTCCGTTTTTTGCATGAGTCTCCATTTCAGCGGCAAAATCCGCGAATTCATCCGCGCCCACACTGCCGGCCGCGCCCTTCAATGCGTGCGCGTATGTCATATAAAGGGTCAAGTCATCCGCATGCGCGCTTTCGGCGAGCGGGGCTATCCGCTCCTCGGCATCCCTGCAAAAATCTTCCAATATATCTGTATACATAACAACAGATCCGCCCAGATTGCGCAAGCCCTTACTGACGGACACACCCGGAATGAAAAACTCTTTTGTCTTTTCAGCGTCCGCGGACTCGCGTTCAAATACAGCCCGCTCCATTTGCTTTTCTTTCGGCAGCCATTTTTTGAGCACGGCGATAAGTTTCTGCAATTCAATGGGCTTCGCGAGAAAATCGTTCATTCCGCCGCGCAAAAAAATCTCACGCTGCCCGACAACGGCGTTGGCCGTCAATGCGACGATAGGCATATCACGGTAATAGTCGTCGTTTTCGTCGATATCACGTATCGCGGCGGCAGTTTCCAGACCGTCCATGCCCGGCATCATATGATCCATGAATATCAGATCATAGCGATTTGTACGCGCCAGCGCAATCGCCTCTTGCCCGTTAAGGCAAGTATCTGTTTCGATTTTGTATGGAGACAGCAGACCTTTGATAACTTTCAAATTTGTATGAATGTCGTCCACGACCAATACGCGGGCGGAAGGCGCGGCAAACCGCGGATAGAGCGAGCTGCCGTAATTTTCGTGACGGTATTCCCTATGAGTTTCCGTATCGTTCAGCAGATTTGCTATAGACATTGAGTGCACCGGCATATCCAACAACTTTACATCGGCGCCAAAACCGACGTCTCCCGGCTTTGACAAAATCACGAGCACAGGTAAGGCTTCTCGCCGCCCGCTTACGATATCGACGACCTCATCGAACAGGGGCGCTGAAACAAAAATGTGGCTGTAAGGCCCAATATCCATAGCCTTCAGAAATTCTTCGCGGTCGGACGCCAAGGAACACCACACATCCAAACTCTCAAGTGAATACACGACGGAGTCGGCGCAAAACGGCATGTCTTCATATATGAGAACCCTCTTCGTCCATGGTGATTCAACGGAGGCCATCGGTCGAGGATCATCTGTCTTCTGCGGGATTTTTACCGTGAAGACGCTGCCTTTGCCGTATTCGCTGATCACCGAGATATTGCCGTTCATGGCGGCGCACAGACTCTGCGATATGGCGAGACCAAGACCCGTTCCCTCGGTGCGTTTGTGCTTAACGACGTCAAGCCGTGTAAAATCGCCGAACAGCTTATCAATATCCTCTTCCTTTATGCCGATGCCTGTATCGGAGACTTCAAACCTCAAAAGCAGGCTGTCGCCGTCCGGACTGTCGCCGTCCGGAATTTCACCGTCTACAGTAAGGGAAAAATAACCTTCCTGCGTATATTTCAGCGCATTGGTCAACAGGTTCAAAAGGATTTGACGCAGACGGGCTTCGTCTCCGATCAGCAACGCCGGCAGCTTGCCGTTTATATTGGTCACAAAATGCAAGGGCTTCTCAAAAAGACGTATGCGTATGATGCTGACGGCGTCGTTTATGAGCGATGCCGGACTGTATCGTTCCTTGAATATCTCCAGTCTGCCGGATTCTATCTTGGAAAAATCCAAAATGTCGTTGATAATAGACAGAAGATTCGAACCCGCATGGCGAATGATCAACATATCTTCGCGTATATCGCGCGGCAATTCCTTGCGCAGAATCAATTCGAGCATACCCAATATGGCGTTCATAGGCGTACGTATTTCGTGACTCATATGCGCTAAAAACTCGCTTTTGGCCTTCGATGCCGTCTGCGCGGCTTCCGATGCGTTTTCGGCTATGCGCGCTTGAATCTCAAGCTCTCTCGTTCGCGCGAGCACCGCTTCTTCCAGTGTCGTATTGATTTCATCCAATGTAGCGTTCGATTCGTCAAGCCTGATCAACATACGGCTGAACCGTTCGGACAAGCTGAACGCGCCGGTCGCGGCAAATGCAAAGAACCCGTAACGGAAGAGTCCGTAATCGTAATGGAAAAAGACGATGTTAACAATATCGAAAACGGCGCAGACAACTGTGCAGAACGACGCCGCAAGGATATTTCCGGACGGCGTTTCAAACAGCGCGCGTAAGCATTCCCTCTGAAACGACGAGTATACGTCCATTTGTGCGCTGCTCTTACAAGCCCATCTCACTTGCTTAAAAAACGCGCGAAGCACGACTTTGTATATAACATAAATCATGTACGTGACAGAGCAGACTGTTCCCAAAATCAAAGCGTCGTCCGCATACTGCGCGGAGAACGCGAATATCGTAAATATCAGCAGAAAACAGAAAACACCGTAAACCATGCTGACTGAACTCGGCTTTCTTCGCATCGCGACGGATTCGAGAAACATACCGACGGCGGGCGCCGTAAGAAGCAGAACGGCGTACTCAAGACGCAATGTGATATACGTATCGGGAATGAACATATAGATATACCGGCTGCGTACAAAAAGGTAGGTGCCCATAAGAAAAGAGAATACGCAATAGTAGAGATTTGAAGGATCTTTCTTCGAACTCAGAAACAGCATAAGATGATATACGCTCATGAATAAATAAATACCGCATAGGCCGTATATGAGAACATCATCGTGCAGTATTTCAATATCCGCATAGTTTTCAAGATAATAAGGGCCTCTGTAAAGGAAACCCGTCGACGCGCGAGCCGGGTCGCCTACGATGCGAAATGCGAATATATTGACCCCTTCTTTGAACAGGGACTTATCCACCGGAAAGAAGAAATCGCGCCAAATCCTGCCGCTCACGATACGCCCGTCAAAATCCGTGTGCATTTCGGAGTGAAGCAACTGCCCGTTCAAAAAAATCTCCCAGTTTTCGCCTATGCCGGCCAAACTGACTCCCGGAACGCGCGACGGCTCTGCGTTGATAAACCCTATCTTGTCCGCGTCCGTTTCCACAGCTATGAGAATGGTAAATTCCCGCGCGTCGTTATCGAACGGAGACAGAAAATGTCGCTCGGAGACATCGGGAAAACCAAAATCACATATGCGTAACAACGCGTTTTTGCCGGCGGAATGCGGCAGCTCACGCCACAATCTATCGGAAGGATTGGGCCGCGCCGAGATGTCAGCCGCATCGAATCCGCTGCGCGCATAAGCGGGAAACGCCGTCAAGTCCGTGAAAAAGGGCGTAACGCCGTGAGTCATACCACCATGCGAGACAATACCGCAGTACAAGATTATCAGGGTGACTATACCATAGATACAGGGCAGGATAATCCCAATTCTGCGATTGTACACCGAATTCATGACCGAATTTTTCACATAATCGGTTCGCTTCAAAGCGCCGCGAGAACGAGTCGCGCGGCGCTGAAATTCCCGGCGATCCTCAGAGGATCGCGACTGCTGCAAAGTAGGCTTCATTTGGATAACCGATGTTTCGCCTAATATTTGTCATGGCTTTCAACATAGGATTTTGCGTCCAATGCTATGCGAGGCGTAACCGATTCAATAGGTACGGGCTCTTCAACAGCGCGCGACAAATACGCTCCCGAGCCGGTTGCGCCGCGCAGCTTGAACTGTCCTATGAGCCCGCTCAGCATAGACGATTGGCTGCTGAGTTCTTCCGAAGCCGCGGCGCTTTCCTCCGCCGTCGCGCTGTTCTGCTGTACGACCTGCGACACCTGATCGATGCCGGTATTTATCTCTCCTATGGCATTGTACTGCCTGTCCGCGCTCTCCGCTATCTCGCCCGCTATGCGGCTGGACTGCACTATGCCGTCCACAATCTCAATAAGAGATTCGTTGGTCTCGCCCGCGATCTTGACGCCCAAAACGGCCCTGCTGATGGAATTCTCGATGAGCGCCTCCGTGTCCTGCGCGGCTTCGGCGCTCTTTGCGGCCAGATTGCGCACCTCTTCGGCTACGACCGCAAAGCCCCTGCCCGCGTTGCCTGC